>NZ_JBKJPP010000120.1:0-11126 GCF_046595215.1 Lapillicoccus sp.
CTCGAGCTGCCCGTCACGGAAGGTGACGTCGTCGCGGCCGACCAGGCGGTGCAGGGCGGCGGCGGCGTCGGCCGCGAGGTCGAGGGTGCGGGGTGTGTCCATGATGTCCACCGTACGTGCCGGCGGGGACGGCAGCCGGGTCGTCCACAGCGTCGCCCACGTCACCCCGGCACCCCCCGGCACCCCCCACCGGGCGCGTCACCCTGAGAGGATGGGCGCATGTCGAGCTCGCACTACTGCGCCACGGTCCCGCTCCGCTGGTCGGACATGGACGCCTACGGGCACGTCAACAACGTCCAGTTCCTCCGGCTGCTCGAGGACGCGCGCGTCACCGGCTTCGCGCAGTGGTTCGACCGGGACCGTCCCCTCCTCGAGGAGGGTGTCCTGGTGACCCGGCACGAGATCGAGTACGTCGCCCCCCTGACCTTCCGCCACGCCCCGATCGCCGTGGACATGTGGTGCACCAAGATCTCCGGGGCCGGCTTCGACCTCGGCTACGAGGTGCGTGACCCGCAGGGCGTCGGCGACGTCCTCTACGCCCGCGCCGAGACGGGTCTCGTCGTCTACGACTTCCCGACGTCGAGCCCCCGCCGGATCCGCACCGACGAGCGCGACATCCTCCGGGCGCACGCGGGCGACGCGGTGGCCTTCCGGTGGCGCAGCCGGTGACCAGCCTCGTCTTCGACGACGAGCGGGGGTATGCCGACTTCGTCACCTTCGTGGCCCGGGCCCGCACCGTCGACCCGGACGGGGCGATGCACCTGCAGGCGTTCGACGTGACCCTGGCGGCGCACGTCGGCGTCCTGCCCGGCCGAGGGCTGCTCGGCCAGGGCACCGTGACGGGCCTGCGGGCGATGGCACTGGCCGAGCCGTCGGCGCTCGACGTCGTCGTCTCCCTCGCCAGCCTCGCCGACCGCATCGCCCGGCAGCCGCGTGGCGTCGAGCTGCTCGTCCCCCCGACGAGCGTCAGTGCGGTCTGGGCCGCCCTGGCCCCGCAGCGCGGCGGCTGGGAACCGGTGGGCG
Source organism: Lapillicoccus sp. (assembly GCF_046595215.1). NCBI lineage: Bacteria > Bacillati > Actinomycetota > Actinomycetes > Micrococcales > Intrasporangiaceae > Lapillicoccus > Lapillicoccus sp. The sequence goes on from NZ_JBKJPP010000120.1 coordinate 1,024, forward strand.
AGGTGGCGTCCACGGACCTGGAGGCGGTCGCCCGGGCCGGCATCGAGGAGGTTGCCCGCGCATCCGCTGCTCCGGCGGGCGGGCCCGCCGTGACCCTGCTGCGGCAGTCCGTGTGGGGGCGTCTCACCGAGACCACTCCGCCCGTGCCTGCGGGGGCCGCCTTCGCCGCATCCGTGCTCGGGTTCCTCGAGGCCGGTCGCAACGCGAGGGTCTATGTGCAGGGGCGGTGGGTCCGCGTGGCCACCGACCGCGGCCACGTCCTCGTCAGGTGACCGTGCTCGACGGTGCTGGTCAGGTGACGGTGCTGGTCCGGTGGCCGCGGTCGGCCACCCGACCGACCCTCCTGCGTCGAGTCCCCCGCCTCAGGCGCGGACGGCGCAGCGTCGGCCGCCGACGACGACGAGGGCAGCGACCGCGGCGAGTGACCCCCAGATAACCAGGTAGGTGCGGGTGTCCCCGCCCGTGGTGTGCATGGACGCGAAGAGCGCACTCGCACCGGCGATCCCGATGACGCTGCCGAGGACGTCCGAGAGCTGGAGCGCCGCCGAGGCCGTGCTGGACTCCCCGGTCGGGGCGACGTCGAGCAGCAGCACCGACAGGGAGGTCGAGGCGAGACCCATGCCCGTGCCGGCAAGGACCATGGCCGGCGCGAACAGCCCCACCGGCCAGCCGAGTGCCGTCACGAGGACGAGGCCGAGGCAGCCGAGGGTGAGGAACAGCCCGCCCGCGGAGACGAGCGATGAGCGGCGGCCGGCCATCGAGGCGAGGCCCTGCACCCAGGAGCCGGCCGACCACCCGAGTGAACCCAGCGCGAGGACGATGCCCGCGGTGGCGAGCGTCGTGCCGCGCTCCTGCGTCAGCATCAGCGGGACGTAGGTGATGGTCCCGTTGAAGGCGGCGTTGAGCAGGAACCGGCTCGCGATGATGGACGGGATCCCCCGCGCCATCCGCATCGTGCCCGCGGGCAGCAGCCCGGGCGTGAGGAGCAGGAGCCCGCCGAGGCCCGCGAGCGCTGCCACGCTCTGCCAGGACAGCAGCGGGAACCGTTCGTGCGTGCCGAGCTGCAGCAGGCCGGCGGCGAGCGCGACGAGGGCGCCCATCCGGGCGGTCCGCCGGTGGGCAGACCGATCGTGCGTGCCGTGTTCGGAGCGGTCGTCGCGTTGACGGATCGCCGCGGACTGCCTCGCGACGACCGCCAGCGTGAGAAGGGCCGGCGGCACGACGACCCAGAAGACGAGCCGCCAGGTGAAGGTCGCCGCCAACCAGCCGGACAGGGGCGCACCGACGAGGGACGGCAGGATCCACGCCGCCGAGATGAAGCTGAACACCCGCGGTCGGGTCGTGCCCGGATAGACCTGCCCGACGACCACGTAGAGGACGACGATGACGACCCCGGCGCCGAATCCGGTGACCGCGCGTCCGACGAGCAGCATCGGAAAGCTGGTGGCCAGACCGCAGATCGCGGCGCCGACGGCGAAGAGGAGCTGCCCGGCATACAGTCCCGGCATGGGGCCGGAGCGGTCCGACCACACCCCGGCCACGACGATCCCGAGCAGCTGCGCGGTGAGCATCACGGAGAAGGTGAGCCCGTAGCCGCGCACGGCGTCGAGGTCCGCCGCGGCCTGCGGCATGGCCGTCGCGATGGCCATCGCCTCGAAGGCGATGATCGTCACCAGGGCGATGAGGGCGACGGTGATGAGCCGGTATGCCGGAGAGAACGGTCCGTCCTTCGGGTCACCCGAGCGGGTCGCCGAGGTGGTGCGGTTGCCGGTGCTCACTGGCTCGAGTCTACGGCGGGGTCAGCGCCACTGCCCGCGGGCAGTGAGCACCTCCTTGAGGGTGTCGATCCGGTCGCTGACGATGCCGTCCACGCCGAGGTCGAGCAACCGCGCCATCTCGGCCGGGTCGTCGATGGTCCAGACGTGGACCTGCTTCCCGAGGCGGTGCGCGGTCTCGAGCAGATGTGGTGTGACGAGCTGCACGGTCCGTCCCCGCACCGGGTGGGTCGTGGGGATCTGGAGGACCTGGGCAGGGGAATGGCACAGGGTGCTCACCCATCCGGGGGCGAACCGCAGGGCAGCCGTGCCCAGCCGGCCGGCGGCGGTGGCGACACGGGGACCCGCCAGCCGACGGAACGCCGACAGCCGGCGCTCGGAGAACGACCCGACGCAGACGCGGTCCTGCGCCTGGTGTTCCTTGATGGTCCGCCACAGGGGCGCGACGGCGCCAACCGCCTTGATGTCGATGTTGATCCGGGTGTCGGGGAAGGACCCGAACAGCTCGGCCAGCTCGGGGATCGGCTCGACCCCGTTGATCCGGGCCGCCGCCACGGCCGACCAGGGCAGGTCGGCGATGAGGCCACGACTGTCGGTGACGCGCTCGAGCCGGTCGTCGTGGAAGGCGATGAGTCGACCGTCGGCCGTCGCGTGGACGTCGGTCTCCAGGTAGCGGTAGCCGAGGTCGACGGCGTTGCGGAACGCCGTGAGGGTGTTCTCGATGCCGCGGTTCGGGGCGTACGTCGAGCCGCCGCGGTGGGCGAGCGCAAGCGGCCCGGCGTCGAAGTACGGGTAGTCCGCCGCGGTCATCACCCGGCCACCTTGCCATGCGGTGCGCCGGGGGTTCGGCGCCCTTGCGACAATGACGGGATGGACGACCCGACCCGACCGTTGACGGTCTCCGGCTGCCGCTCGGAGTGTGCCTGGTCGGCGACGGGCGACGTCCTGGGTGGCGACCCCGTCTTCGACTGCTCGGCATGTGGCAGCGAGTGGGTCAGGTCAGAGCCGTGGACGCCGATCGACGCCCAGGGTGAGGTGCCCGACTCCGTGCTGGCAGAGCGTCGCCGCACCTGAGTCGGGGGCGAGGTCAGGAGGAGCGGAGCCGGACCCAGACCGTCGTGTCGGTCGGCACCGCGCCGTCATCGTGGAGCGCGCCCGAGCTGATGACGACGGAGGCACCGGCGGGCAGCGGCAGCGGCGCCGCCCCGAGGTTGGCAATGACGACGATGTGGGCGTCTCCCGCACGCTCGTTGGCGAAGGCCACGACGTCGGGCTGCCCGGCATACTCCTCGAGCCAGCGCAGCGAGCCCTCGCCGAGGCGCTCCTCGCGGCGGACCCGGAGCAGGGTGCGGTAGAGCTCGAGGGTCGAGTCCTCCCGGCCGACCTGCTGGTCGACGGCGTAGTCGCCGTAGGCGGCCGGCTGCGGCAGCCACGTCGAGTCGGAGGGGCCGAACCCGAGGGACGGAGCGCCCCGGGTCCATGGCATCGGCACCCGGCAGCCGTCGCGGCCGAGCTCGGTGCCCTGGCTGCGCGCGAAGGTCGGGTCCTGACGGAACTCGTCCGGCATGTCCGTCGAGTCCGGCAGCCCGAGCTCCTCACCCTGGTAGACGTAGGCCGCACCGGGGAGGGCGAGCATGAGCGTCGTCGCGGCGCGGGCCCTCATCAGGCCGAGGTCACGGTCCGGCTGCACGTCGTCCCTGCCGATGCCGTTGGGCCGGCGCTTGTCCTGGGTCAGGCCCAGACGCGAGGCGTGCCGCACGACGTCGTGGTTCGACAGGACCCACGTGCTCGGGGCGCCGACCGAGGCCGCTGCTGCGAGGGAGTGGTCGATGACCCTGACGAGTCGGGCAGCCTTCCACGGGCACTCGAGGAAGTCGAAGTTGAAGGCCTGGTTCATCTCGGTCGGGCGGACGTAGCGCGCTGCCCGCTCGGCCGGCTCGACCCATGCCTCTGCGCAGAGGATGCGGTCGGGCTTGCCGTAGGAGTCGAGGATCGTGCGCCACGTCTCGTAGACCTCGTGGACGCCGTCCTGGTCCCACATCGGCGGACGCGGCTTGCCGTCCCGCTCGTCGGCATCGAGGGACAGGTGCTCGCTCGCCTCGACCTCACCGATGCCGCCGAGGATCTCCTGCTTCTCGTCCCAGTCGGGCAGCCCGGACTCCTTGACGAGGCCGTGCGCGACGTCGACCCGGAAACCGTCGACGCCGCGGTCGAGCCAGAACCGCAGCACCGACTCGAACTCCTCGCGCACCTGCGGGTTGTCCCAGTCGAAGTCGGGCTGCTTCGGGTCGAAGAGGTGGAGGTACCACTGGCCGGGGGTGCCGTCGGGCTCGGTGATCCGGGTCCACGCACGCCCGCCGAACACGGACCGCCAGTTGTTGGGGGGCACCTCACCGCCATCACCGGAGCCGTCACGGAAGATGTAGCGCGCCCTCTCAGCCGAGCCCGGCGTCGCCGCGAGGGCCGCCCGGAACCACACGTGCTCGTCGGAGGAGTGGTTGGGCACGAGGTCGACGATGACCTTGAGGCCGAGCTCGCGGGCAGTGGCCAGCATCGCGTCGGCGTCGGCGAGGGTCCCGAAGAGCGGGTCGATGTCGCGGTAGTCCGCGACGTCGTAGCCCGCGTCGGCCTGCGGCGAGGTGTAGAACGGGGAGAACCAGACCGCGTCGACCCCGAGGTCCTTGAGGTATCCCAGCCGGGCGGTCACCCCGGGCAGGTCGCCGATGCCGTCGCCGTCGCCGTCGGCCCACGAACGCGGGTAGATCTGGTAGATCACGGCATGGCGCCACCAGGCGGTGGGATCGGCGGCGGCGGCCGCGGTGGCTGCCGGGGCGGCGGAGGTGGAGGTCAAGGTCTGGGTCACCCGTCAAGGGTGGGGCATTGCTGAAAGATCCTGCAAATTCCTGCACGGCGATTCTCACAGTGTGTCGCTCGGGCTCTCGCTCGGGGCGGATGCCGGGCCCGGCCACCCCGAGTGCGAGGATGTCGAGGTGACGTTTTTCGACGAGGTGGGTGGGCACCCGACCTTCGCCAGGCTGGTGCACGAGTTCTACGTCGGGGTGGCCGGTGACCCGGAGCTGCGGGCGCTCTACCCCGAGGCGGACCTCGGCCCGGCCCAGCTGCGGCTGCTCGGCTTCCTGGAGCAGTACTGGGGCGGCCCGGGCACCTACTCGCAGGAGCGCGGCCACCCCCGCCTGCGGATGCGTCACCACCCGTATGCCGTGACACCGGCCCAGCGGGACCGCTGGCTCACGCACATGCTCGCTGCCGTCGACACCCTCGCTCTCGACGAGGCACACGACCTGCTGCTGCGCGACTACCTCACCCGGGCCGCGCACTCGCTGGTCAACCAGCTGGAGGACGAGCAGCTCGCGAACGGAAGCTCCACCTGAGCCGGCTCAGGGGGGCGGGATCGTGCCACCGCCGGACGGCGGCACCGGCGGCGGAGCGGGCGGCGGGGCGGCGCCGACAATCCCGTGCTGGTCGAACGCGGCCTTGACCCGCTCGCGGATCTCGCGCTGGACGGCGTAGTTCTCGTTCGCAATGCACTTGGCGCTGATCCGCAGGATGACCGATCCCCCGGTCATCGACTCGATGCCGACGACCGAGGGCTCCTCGATGAGCAGGGCGGACCACGGCTCGGCCGCGCCGAGGTCACCCACCGCCTCGGCGATGACCCGGGTGACCCGCGCGAGGTCCTCCTCATAGCTGACCTGGACGTCGACGAGCGCGGTCGACCAGCCCTGTGACTTGTTGCCGATCCGCAGGATCTCGCCGTTGCGGACATACCAGACCACGCCGTTCGCGTCCCGGAGGCGGGTGATCCGCAGCGTGACGTCCTCGACGGTCCCCGTCACCGACCCGGTGTCGACGATGTCGCCGACGCCGTACTGGTCCTCAACGATCATGAAGATCCCCGAGAGGAAGTCCTTGACGAGGCTCTGGGCGCCGAAGCCGAGGGCGACCCCACCGACCCCGGCGGACGCCAGCAGCGGACCGAGCGGCAGGCCGACCGTCGCCATCACCGTGAGGATGGCCACCCCGAAGACGACGAAGGTGACGATGCTGCGCAGGATGGCGCCCATCGTCCTCGTGCGCTGCAGGTGGCGCTCGTGCGCCAGCCCGGTCACGTCGGCGAGGACCCGGCCGGTGCGACCGGGCACCCTCTGCAGCCGCGCGTCACTGCGCGTCGCCGCCGTCGCCACCATCCGCTCGATGACCCGCAGCGCGAGCCACCGCAGCACCACGGCGCCGATGAGGGTCGAGGCGATCAGCAACGGCGGGCCGGCGAGCCTCTCCCACGCCGCGCCCACCTCGATCGCCCCGAACACGGTGGCGTCACCGGGCAGTGCGGTAACGACGATCTCAGTCACGCTTGGCGTCCGCCTCCTGGGCCCGCACCGCCGTGAGGACGGTGTCGAGGTTCTCCCCGACGAGGCGGCGCAGGGCGGCCGGCGCGCCGGGGTTGGTGTCCATCCACTCCCGGGTCGCCGCCGCCAGCTGCGGGCCGGCGAGGCTGCGCGGGTAGAAGTAGGTGACGAACCGCTCGCGGATCGCGGCCGAGCGCGACTCCCAGATCGGTAGCAGTGCGTCGTGGTACTTCGCGACATAGCCCGACAGGAGCGCCTCGGGGTCCTGGGCCCGGTTGAACCCGGCACCGAGGGCCTCGACGACCGAGTTCGGCTGACCGTCCTGCTCGACGGCGAGACGCCAGGCCTCGGCCTTGGCCTCCGCCGTCGGTCGGGCGGCCCTGGCGAGGAAGGCCCGCTCCCGCCCGGTCGCCGTGTTGTCCCGCTCGAGTTCCGCGTCGATCTCGTCGGCGTCGGCGGCTCCTGCTGCCGCGAGCGACGCGAGGAGCGCCCAGCGCAGGTCCTGGTCGAGGGCGAGTCCCTCGTAGGGCCGGGACCCGTCGAAGGCCGCCCGGATCCGTGCGACGTCCGCGTCGCCGTGACCGACGCGGGCGAAGGCAGTGACGAGCTGGAACTGTCGGTCGCTGCCGGCCGGCGCGGCCTCGGCCAGCTCACGCAGCGTGTCGGCGACGGTCCGCAGCGTCTCGGTGCGGTGGGCGGGGGCCGTGTAGCTCGTTGCCGAGGTGATCAGCTGCGACGGGATCTGCTTGGTGGTCGTGAGGATCGTGCGCAGGACCGTGGAGTGCTGCTCGATCTCCGCCGCGCTGAGCAGCACCGGGATGAAGTCCCGCGCCGCGAGCTCGCCCTCGCGGACCAGCTCCCAGAATGCCCCGAGGACGAGCGACCGGGGGAGGCTCTCGGTGAAGTCGGCGGCGTGCGCGAGCGCCGTGGCGTGCGACCGCTCGTCGAAACGCAGCTTGGCATAGCTGAGGTCGTCCTCATTGGGCAGGAGCAGGTCGGGCTGGGCAAGGCCGACGAGCTCGGACAGCTCGGTGCGCTCGCCGTCCACGTCCACCTCGTGGCGTCCGACGCGCTCCAGAGCGCCGCCCACGAGGTCGTAGCGACCGATGGCGACCCGGTGCGGGCGAAGCGTCGGGTATGCCGGGTCGGCGCTCTGGACGATTGTCGCCGCGGTGATGACCCCCGCGTCGTCGGTCTCCACCTCGATCGTCAGGGTGTTGACCCCGGCCGTCTTGAGCCAGACCTCGGACCAGGTGCTCAGGTCGCGACCGGAGCTGGCCTCGAACTCCGCGAGGAGGTCGGCGAAGCGCGTGTTGCCCCAGGCATGTTTGCGGAAGTAGGACCGCAGCCCCTCGACGAAGGGCTCACGTCCGACGTGGGCGACGAGCTGCTTGAGGATCGAGCCACCCTTGGCGTAGGTGATGCCGTCGAAGTTGATGAGGACGTCGTCGAGGTCCTTGATGTCCGCGTAGACCGGATGTGTCGAGGGCAGCTGGTCCTGCTGGTAGGCCCACGTCTTCTCGTGGCTCTGGAAGGTCGTCCACGCGTCGGACCACTCCGTCGCCTCGGCCTGGGCGACCGTCGAGGCCCACTCGGCGAACGACTCGTTGAGCCAGAGGTCGTCCCACCACGTCATCGTCACGAGGTCGCCGAACCACATGTGGGCCAGCTCGTGAAGGATCGTCAGGGCGCGGCGCTCCGCCGTCGAGTCGGGGACCTTGCTCCGGAAGACGTAGACCTCGGTGATCGTCACGCAGCCGGCGTTCTCCATGGCGCCGGCGTTGTACTCCGGCGTGAAGATCTGGTCGTACTTCGCAAACGGGTAGGGCGAGTCGAACTCCTTCTCGAAGAAGGCGAACCCGCGCTTGGTGCAGTCGAGGATGTTGTCGGCGTCGACGTACTGCATGAGTGACTTGCGCGCGTAGACGGCGAGCGGCACGGTGCCGCCGCGCGAGGCCACCTCGTCGCGGACGACGTCGTAGGGTCCGGCCACGAGGGCTGTGATGTAGGAGGAGATCCGCGGTGTCGCCTCGAACGCCCAGGTGGCAGCGGGTATGCCGTGCAGCTCACCTGCGCCGGTGGGCTCCGGCGTGGGCGAGTTGGAGACCAGCGTCCAGTGGGCGGGGGCCGTGACGGTGAAGGCGAAGGTCGCCTTGAGGTCGGGCTGCTCGAACACGGCATACACCCGACGCGAGTCCGGGACCTCGAACTGGCTGTAGAGGTAGACCTCGTCGTCCACCGGGTCGACGAAGCGGTGCAGACCCTCGCCCGTGTTGGTGTAGAGCCCGGTGGCCCGGACCACGAGCTCGTTGTCGGCCGCGAGGCCCGGCAGGGTGATCCGCGAGTCGGCCCAGTGTGCCGCCGGGTCCAGGTCAGCGCCGTTGAGCGTGATCGCCGCGACCGTGTCACCGACGAAGTCGACGAAGGTCTCGGCGCCCGGGGTCGTCGACACGAAGCGCACCGTGGTCGTGGTGGCGAAGGTCTTCGGGCCGGTGGTGAGGTCGAGGACGACGTCGTAGCTGGTCACCGAGACCAGCTCGGCGCGGGCAGCCGCTTCGTCGCGGGTCAGGTTCTGGCCGGGCACTGGGTTCACTCCAAGGTTCGGTGGGGTCGTGGGGCTGGACGCCCGCCATGATGGCACGACGACGCGACGTGCCCGACGCGAGCAGTGAGAGGATGCAGCGCATGAGCCCTGCGAAGAGGAAGGCGGAGGCCGGACCCTCGCGGACCGCGAAGACCCCGCCCAGGCGTGCCCAGGCCGAGATGTGGTTCGACCCGGCCTGCCCGTGGGCGTGGCTGACATCCCGCTGGTTGATGGAGGTCGAGAAGGTCCGGGACGTCGACCTGACGTGGTCGGTCATGAGCCTGTCGGTCCTCAACGAGAAGGCCGACCTGTCGCAGGAGTACCGCGACCTCATGGAGCAGGCGTGGGGACCGGTGCGCGTCATCATCGCCGCCTCGCAGTCGCACGGCGCGAAGGTCGTCAAGCCCCTCTACGACGCGATGGGCACGCGGATCCACCTCGGTCGGATGAAGGACTACGAGCAGGTCGTCGCCGAGTCCGTCGAGGAGGTCGGGCTGCCGGCGAGCCTGGGCAGCGCCGCCCGGCAGAAGAAGTACGACGCGGCCCTGCGACGCAGCCACAGGCGGGGCATCTCCCTGGTCGGGACCGACGTCGGCACCCCGGTCATCAGCGTCGGGGAGGTCGCGTTCTTCGGCCCGGTCGTCACCCCGGCCCCCAGGGGTGAGGCAGCCGGCCGGCTCTGGGACGGCACCCTGCTCGTCGCCCGCACGCCCGGTTTCTACGAGATCAAACGGACCCGCACCCAAAGCCCGGTCTTCGACTGACGATCGAGCGAGCGACGAGCGAGCGGAAGGGAGCACGGACATGCGCGTGCACATCGGCGGTGACCACGCGGCATACGAGCTGCACGAGGCACTGCTCACCCACCTGCGGGACGCCGGGCACGAGGTGACCAACCACGGTCCGCGCCACTACGACGCGGAGGACGACTACCCGGTGGCCGTGCTCCGTGCTGCCGAGGCGGTGGCGAAGGACCCGACGTCCCTGGGGATCGTCCTCGGCGGGTCGGGCAACGGGGAGCAGATGGCCGCCAACAAGGTGACGGGCATCCGTGCGGCGCTCGCGTCGACGCCCGAGCTGGCGCAGCTGGCGCGAGAGCACAACGACGCCCGGGTCGTCTCCATCGGCGGCCGGTTCACGGCCGTCGAGGAGGCCAAGGCGATCGTCGACGTCTTCCTGGCCACACCGTTCTCGGGCGTCGAACGCCACGCGCGCCGGATCGCGATGGTCTCCGCGTACGAAACCGGGGGCGTACTGCCGGATGAAACGTGACAATTAGGTCACAAGGCGCGCCGCTTCTACCAGAGTTTGGTAAAGAACGGCACCCACCGAACGGTCGCGTCCTAGGGTGCGGAGCGTGGCCACCAACACCGG
>NZ_JBKJPP010000162.1:0-19079 GCF_046595215.1 Lapillicoccus sp.
CAGAACGAGCCGCTGGGCATCAACCGGGTGAACGCCGTGAAGGCGGCCGAGGCGGCAGCCCTGTCGGCGACGCCGACCCACGCGATGAAGGGACTGCTCGCCTGATGGCCGACGACAGCACGGTCCCGGTGACCGGTCACGCCGCCGGCCAGGAAGCCGCGGAGGAGCACACCAACCTCCCGGCCCTGCTGGGCACGACGCCGGACCCGGTCGTCGTCGGCGAGCGCACCGGCATGTTCGGGGCCTCCCAGGGCGGCGACACCTCGGGATACGGCGGCCTGCAGTCACCGATCCTCTTCCCCGGCGCCTCGCAGCGGCCCTTCGGCGGATTTTTCGACGAGGTCGCCGACCATCTGGAGCGGGCGCTCGTCGGCGGCACCGCGTCGTGGGCCGAGGCCGTCGAGCGGGTCACCGTCGACCGCGGCGAGATGACGATCTTCGTGCGCCGCGAACACCTGGTGACCTTCGCCCAGACGCTGCGCGACGACCCGGGCCTGCGGTTCGAGATCTGCACCGGCGTCTCCGGGGTGCACTACCTCGCCGAGGTGGGCCGCGAGCTGCACGCGGTCTACCACTTCCTCTCGATCACCCACGGCAGCCGCCGGATCCGGGTCGAGGTCACCTGTCCAGACAGCGACCCCCACATCCCGTCGATCGTCGCGGTCTATCCCGCCAACGACTGGCACGAGCGCGAGACGTGGGACATGTTCGGCATCCAGTTCGACGGCCACCCGGCACTGACCCGGATCCTGATGCCCGACGACTGGCCGGGCCACCCGCAACGCAAGGACTACCCGCTCGGCGGCATCCCCGTCGAGTACAAGGGCGCCACCATCCCACCGCCGGACCAGCGGAGGTCCTACTCCTGATGACCACACAACGCACGCACAAGGACCCCTATGCGACGTCGCGCGCAGACGAGGCCCACGGCGAGGGGGCGCACGTCTTCAACGCCTCCGGCGCCGACTGGGACGACCTCGTCGACGAGGCCACCGCGCTGCACGAGGAGCGCATCGTCGTCAACATGGGTCCGCAGCACCCGTCGACCCACGGCGTCCTGCGGCTGATCCTCGAGCTCGACGGGGAGACGGTGACCGAGACCCGCGCGGGCATCGGCTACCTCCACACGGGCATCGAGAAGAACATGGAGTTCCGCACCTGGACCCAGGGCGTGACCTTCTGCACCCGGATGGACTACCTCACCCCGATGTTCCAGGAGACGGCGTTCTGCCTCGCGGTGGAGAAGCTCCTCGGCATCACCGACCAGATCCCCGCGCGCGCCTCGACCATCCGGGTGCTCATGATGGAGCTGACCCGGATCAGCTCCCACCTCATCGCCCTCGGCACCGGTGGCCTGGAGATGGGGGCGACGACCGTGATGACCGTGGGCTTCCGGGAGCGCGAGCGGATCCTGTCGATCATCGAGATGATCACCGGGCTGCGGATGAACAACGCCTACATCCGCCCCGGTGGGGTCGCCCAGGACCTCCCCCGGGGGGTCTTCGACAAGATCCGCGACACCATGCCCCAGCTGCGTCGCGGCCTCAAGGAGCTCGAGATGCTCCTCGTGGAGAACCCGCTGCTCAAGGGCCGCACCGTCGATGTCGGCTACCTCGACCTCACCGGGTGCATGGCGCTCGGCGTCACCGGTCCGATCCTGAAGGCGGCGGGTCTGCCGCACGACCTGCGCAAGGCCTCGCCCTACTGTGGCTACGAGGACTACGACTTCGAGATCCCGACGCGCGACACGTGCGACGCCTACGGCCGGCTCCGGGTCAGGATCGACGAGATGTACCAGTCGCTGCGCATCGTCGAGCAGGCCTGCGAGAAGCTCCAGGCCGACGAGCCCGGTGCGCCGGTCATGGTCGCGGACAAGAAGATCGCCTGGCCGGCCCAGCTCGCCATCGGCGGCGACGGGATGGGCAACAGCCTCGACCACATCCGCGAGATCATGGGTGAGTCGATGGAGGCCCTGATCCACCACTTCAAGCTTGTCACCGAGGGATTCCGGGTCCCGCCCGGCCAGGCGTATGCCGCGGTCGAGAGTGCCAAGGGCGAGCTCGGCTGCCATGCGGTGTCCGACGGGGGGACGCGTCCCTACCGGGCGCACTTCCGTGATCCGTCCTTCAACAACCTGCAGGCCGTGGCCGCGATGTGCGAGGGCGGCCAGATCGCCGACGTCATCGTCGCCGTGGCCTCGATCGACCCGGTCATGGGAGGGGTGGACCGATAGATGTCAGCCACATCGCAGAGTCAGACCGCCAGCGGACATCTCACGGTCAGTCCCGAGAGCAAGGCGCCCTACCCCGCAGAGGTCGACGCGCAGCTGCGCGTCGACGCCGCCCTGGTCATCGCGCGCTACCCGCAGAAGCGCTCGGCGCTGCTGCCGCTGCTCCACCTCGTGCAGAGCATCGACGGCTACGTCGCCGGCCGGGGCATCGCGATGTGCGCCGAGCTGCTCGACCTCGAGACCGCCGAGGTCAGCGGGGTGGCGACGTTCTACACGCAGTACAAGCGTCACCCCAACGGCGAGTTCACCGTCGGTGTCTGCACCAACACCCTCTGCGCCATCATGGGCGGCGACCAGATCTGGGAGGCCGTCAGCGACCACCTGGGGGTGGGCCACGACGAGACGACGCCGGACGGCAAGATCACGCTGGAGCGCATCGAGTGCAACGCCGCGTGCGACTACGCTCCGGTGGTCATGGCCAACTGGGAGTTCTTCGACAACCAGACGATCGAGTCGAGCACGGAGCTCGTCGACGACCTGCGGGCCGGACGTCCGGTCAGGCCCACCCGCGGCGCCGACACGGTCTGCTCGTTCAAGCACGTCTCCCGCGTCCTGGCCGGGTTCCCCGACGGGTTGGCCGACCAGGGCGTCGGCGCCGGCCAGGCCTCTCTGGAGGGCCTCCTGGTTGCCAGGGACCGCGGCTGGACCGCCGCAGGCGACGAGGCTGGCGGCGACAGGGCTGGCGGCGACAGCACCTCGACCCGGGCCAGTTCCGCGGGCGAGCGCACCGACGCGCTCGTGGCCGGTCTGCCCAGCTCGACCGACTCCCCGTCCAACGAGCCTGACGAGCTGCCGGGCGGTGAGCCGGCCGCAGACGCCGGGCCGGACGCCACGGCCCGGAAGAACGGCGAGGAGCACCGATGACGACCCAGCTCACCCCCATCCTGACGAAGTTCTGGGACCACCCGCAGTCGTGGACCCTGGCGACCTACGAGGACAACGAGGGGTACGACGGCCTCAGCAAGGCGCTCTCCATGAAGCCGGAGGAGCTCGTTGCCGCGACGAAGGACTCCGGACTGCGCGGTCGCGGCGGCGCGGGGTTCCCCACCGGCATGAAGTGGGGCTTCCTCCCCCCGCCGGACGGCGGCCCCCGCTACCTCGTCGTCAACGCCGACGAGTCGGAGCCGGGCACCTGCAAGGACACGCCGCTGATGATGGCGGCCCCGCACTTCCTGATCGAGGGCATGGCCATCACGTCGTATGCCATCGGATGCACCCACGCCTTCATCTACCTGCGTGGAGAGCTCGTCCACGTCTACCGTCGCCTCATGCGCGCGGTCGAGGAGGCGTATGCCGCGGGCCACCTCGGCACGGACATCCACGGGTCGGGGTTCGATCTGGACATCACCGTGCACGCCGGCGCCGGGGCGTACATCTGCGGCGAGGAGACGGCACTGCTCGACTCGCTCGAGGGTCGCCGCGGCCAACCGCGCCTCAAACCCCCGTTCCCGGCCGTCGCGGGCCTCTATGCGCGCCCGACCGTGGTCAACAACGTCGAGTCGATCGCCTCGGTGCCATCGATCCTGCTCCACGGCGCCGACTGGTTCAAGAACATGGGCACCGAGAAGTCGTCGGGCTTCGGCATCTTCAGCCTTTCCGGTCACGTCAAGCGACCGGGGCAGTACGAGGCGCCGCTCGGCATCACCCTGCGCGAGCTGCTCGACCTCGCCGGCGGGATGAAGGACCCGCAGCAGAAGCTGAAGTTCTGGACCCCGGGCGGGTCCTCGACGCCGCTCTTCACCGACGCCCACCTCGACGTGCCGCTGGACTTCGAGTCGGTTGGCGCGGCGGGCTCGATGCTCGGCACCCGTGCCCTCCAGATCTTCGACGAGACGACCTGCGTCGTGCGCGCCGTCGAACGGTGGACGGACTTCTACAAGCACGAGTCCTGCGGAAAGTGCACCCCGTGTCGTGAGGGCACCTGGTGGCTCTCGCAGATCCTCGAGCGGCTCGAGCACGGCGAGGGCAGCGAGGCCGATCTGGACAAGCTGCTGGACCTGTGCGACAACATCCTCGGCCGCTCGTTCTGCGCCCTCGCCGACGGGGCGACCTCGCCGATCACGAGCAGCATCCAGTACTTCCGCGACGAGTACGTCGCGCACCTGACGCACGGGGGCTGTCCCTTCGACCGCGACGCGTCGACGCTCTTCGCCAAGGAGAAGGAGACGGCGTCCGCATGACGAGCACACCTGCGACCACCACGAGTCCGAGCGCCGGCGGCAACGCCGTCAGCAGCGGTGGGGACGCCAAGATCCCCGCCGGTCCGGCCGCCGTCAGCCTCACAATTGACGGCGTTGCCGTGTCGGTCCCGAAAGGCACCCTCGTCATCCGGGCGGCCGAGGAGATCGGCGTCCAGATCCCGCGGTTCTGCGACCACCCCCTCCTCGAGCCGGTGGGCGCCTGCCGCCAGTGCCTCGTCGACATCGCGACACCCGGCCCGGACGGCTCGATGCGGGCGATGCCCAAGCCGCAGGCCTCGTGCACCATCACGGTCACGGACGGCATGCAGGTCAAGACCCAGCACACCTCGCCAGCGGCCGACAAGGCGCAGCACGGGATCATGGAGTTCCTCCTCATCAACCACCCGTTGGACTGCCCGGTCTGCGACAAGGGCGGCGAGTGCCCCCTGCAGAACCAGGCGATGAGCAACGGTCGGGCCACCTCGCGCTTCGAGGACGTCAAGCGCACGTATCCCAAGCCGATCAACATCTCCAGCCAGGTCCTGCTCGACCGTGAGCGGTGCGTGCTCTGCGCCCGGTGCACCCGCTTCTCCGACCAGATCGCGGGCGACCCGTTCATCGCCCTCGTCGAGCGGGGTGCCCTCCAGCAGGTCGGCATCTACGAGGACCAGCCCTTCGAGTCCTACTTCTCCGGCAACACGGTCCAGATCTGCCCGGTGGGCGCGCTCACCGGGGCGGCCTACCGCTTCCGCTCGCGGCCCTTCGACCTCATCTCGACGCCCAGCGTCTGTGAGCACTGTGCCTCGGGCTGCTCGATCCGCACCGACCACCGCCGCGGTGTGGTGCTGCGCCGGATGGCCGGCAACGACCCGGAGGTCAACGAGGAGTGGAACTGCGACAAGGGGCGCTGGGCCTTCCAGTCCACGACCCTGCCCGACCGCCTTACCGTGCCGCTGTTGCGCGACGAGCACGGTGACCTGCGTGCTGCTGGCTGGCCGGAGGCCCTCGAGGTCGCGGCGGCAGGACTGCGCAGGGCCCGCAACGCCGGGGTCCTCGTCGGTGGGCGCGTGTCCGCCGAGGACGCCTACGCGTACGGCAAGTTCGCCCGCATCGCCCTCAACACCAACGACATCGACTTCCGCGTGCGGCCGCACTCGGCCGAGGAGGTCGCCTTCCTGGCCACCCACGTCGTCGCCGCGGGTGTCGACGGCTTGCTGGGGAGTGCGGCCGTCTCCTACCTCGACCTCGAGAGGGCGAAGGCGGTGCTCCTCGTCGGCTTCGAGCCCGAGGACGAGTCGCCGATCGTCTTCCTGCGCCTCCGCAAGGGAGTCCGCACGAACCGGACCGCCGTGTATGCGGTGGCCCCCTTCTCGACCCGTGGGCTCGACAAGCTGTCGGGCATACTCGTCCCGACCGCACCGGGGTCCGAGACCGCGGCGCTGGACGACCTCGCCCGGTCCGAGGTGGGGGCCCAGGCCCTGCTGACCGGGCTCGGCGACGGCGGCGTGATCCTCGTCGGCGAGCGCCTCGCGACGGTGCCCGGCGCACTCGCCGCCGCCGTCCGCCTCTCCGAGCAGACCGGCGCCCGCCTGGCCTGGATCCCGCGCCGTGCGGGGGAGCGGGGCGCCATCGAGACCGGCGCCATCGGCGCCCTCCTGCCCGGTGGCCGTCCCGCGTCGAGTGCCGCCGCCCGCACCCAGGTGGCCGAGGTCTGGGACGTCGTGGGGCTGCCCGACACCCCCGGGCGCGACACCGACGGCATCATCGAGGCCGCCTGTTCAGGCGAGATCGACGCCCTCGTCGTCGGCGGCCTCGACCCGGCCGACCTCAGCAACCCCCGCGTCGAGGAGGCCCTCGCCAAGACCTTCGTCGTCTCACTCGAGGTCCGAGAGTCCGCCGTCACCGCGGTCGCCGACGTCGTCCTCCCGGTGGCGCCGCACTCGGAGAAGTCGGGCTCCTTCGTCAACTGGGAGGGGCGCCTGCGCCGCTTCGAGGCTGCCATCGAGACCAACTCCATGAGCGACCACCGCGTCCTCGACCTGGTCGCGGACGAGCTCGGGGCCTTCCTCGAGACGCGCACGCAGGAGCAGATCCACGCCCAGTTCGACGAGCTCGGCCCGTGGCGCGGTGAGCGGGCGAGCCTCGAGCCCGTCACAACCGCCACCGCATCCGGCACCACGACTTCCTCAACCGATGTCGCGACAACCGATGTCGCGACGAGCCCTACCGACCGCGAGGGCTTCGTCCTCGCGACGTGGGCGACGCTCCTCGACGCCGGCCGGCTGCAGGACGGCGAGCCCTTCCTCGCCGGCACCGCCCCCGCGGCCGTGCTCAAGGTCAACGCCGCCGGGGCCCAGCAGATCGGCGCCGCCCAGGGCGAGCTCGTCACGGTCAGCACCGCCCGGGGCTGCGTCACGGTCCCGGTCCAGGTCGTTCACGACATGGTCGACGGGGTCGTCTGGCTCCCGACGAACTCGGCCGGCTGTGCCGTCCGCGCCACCCTCGGGGTCGACGCCGGCGCCCGGGTCACCGTCACCACGGAAGGCGGCCGCTGATGACTGCGACCCTGCTCACGACGATGGCCACCGGGGCGGTCACCGAGCTGCACGGCATACTTGCCGCTGCTCCCCACCTCGGTGTGCCGACGGTCGACAACCCCAAGGCAGACTTCACCGACACGCCGTGGTGGCTCTCGCTGATCAAGGCCCTCATCATCTTCGTCTACCTGCTGATCAGCACACTGCTGGTCATCTGGTTCGAGCGGCGCGTCATCGGCCGCATGCAGCAGCGCCCCGGCCCCAACCGCACCGGTCCGTTCGGGCTGCTCCAGACCCTCGCCGACGGCATGAAGTCGATGCTCAAGGAGGACGTCACCCCCGCGGCCGCCGACAAGCTGATCTTCACCCTCGCGCCGCTCATCGCCGCGACGATGGCCTTCGTCTCGTTCGCGATCATCCCGATGGGTGACAAGGCGTCGATGTTCGGCCACCTGACCCCACTGCAGCTGACCGACCTGCCCGTCGCCGTGCTGCTCGTGCTCGCCGTAGCCTCCGTGGGGGTCTACGGCATCATCCTGGCCGGCTGGTCGTCGGGCTCGACCTATCCGCTGCTCGGCGGGCTGCGCTCGACCGCCCAGATCATCTCCTACGAGATCGCCATGGGCCTGTCCCTGGTCGCGATCTTCATCTACAGCGGGTCGATGTCGACGTCCCAGATCGTGTCCGGCCAGTCGAGCCTCTGGTACATCATCCCGGCGTTCTTCTCCTTCGCGGTCTACCTCGTGACCATGGTCGGCGAGACCAACCGGCTGCCGTTCGACCTCGCCGAGGGCGAGGGTGAGCTCACCGGCGGCTTCCACACCGAGTACGGCTCGATGCGGTTCGCCATGTTCTTCCTCGGTGAGTACATCAACATGTTCACCGTCTCGGCCCTGGCAACGACGATGTTCCTCGGCGGTTGGCAGGCCCCCCCCGGCATCGCCGCCATCAACGACGGCATGTTCAACCAGGGGTGGTGGGGCGTGCTCTGGTTCACCGCCAAGCTCTGGATCTTCATGTTCTTCTTCGTCTGGCTGCGCGGCTCGCTGCCCAGGGTGCGCTACGACCAGTTCATGCGCTTCGGGTGGAAGTTCCTCATCCCCGTCACCCTGCTCTGGGTGGTGGCCGTCGCCTTCATCCGCGGCTCGCAGAACGGCTGGTTCGGGACCTCGTTCATCACCGTCGTGAACCGACAGATCCCCACGGCGACCCTGGTCGCGGTCAGCGTCATCGCCGTCGCGGCCCTGGCCGGGTCATGGATCTGGGACAACAAGCGCGCCGACAGGCTCGAGGCGGCCACGGCGTTGAGGCGGCCCAGCGAGGTCGACCCCTTCGCGGGGGGATATCCTGTGCCGCCGTTGCCCGGCCAGACGCTGCGCGAGCCCACCCGGGTCGCCGTCGGCGCCGGGGCGCCCGTCGCCGGTCGGACCACCGACACCAGCACCACGGTCCTCGAGAGCACCACCGCACAGGAGGATGGACGTGGCTGACAGCCCAGACACGGGGGCCACGGGTCCCGTGGCCGAGACGCCCATGCCCGGCAGCTCCTCCGGCAGTTCGAGCACGCCCAGGCGCGTTCCGCCCCGCGCGGGCACCCGGAAGCCGAAGCCGCAGGAGGAGTCGCGCAGCAGCGCCCTCGGTGAGCTCTTCGCACCCGTCGCCGGTTTCGGCGTCACCTTCGCGACGATGTTCCGCAAGGTCGCGACCGAGGAGTACCCCGAGGTCAAACGTCCGACGGAGGCGCGCTTCCACGGCCTGCACCAGCTCAACCGGCACCCCGACGGCCTCGAGAAGTGCATCGGGTGCGAGCTGTGCGCGTGGGCCTGCCCGGCCGACGCGATCCTCGTCGAAGGAGCGTCGAACGACGACTCGGAGGGCGGCGGTGGCCGCTACTCGCCCGGTGAGCGCTACGGCCGCGTCTACCAGATCAACTACCTGCGCTGCATCTTCTGCGGGCTCTGCATCGAGGCGTGCCCGACCCGCGCGCTGACGATGACGAACTTCTACGAGCTCGCGGACAACAACCGCGCCGACCTGATCTTCACCAAGGACCAGCTCCTCGCCCCGATCCAGGAGGGCATGCTCCCGGCTCCGCACCCCATGGTCGACGGGATGGAGGAGCGGGACTACTACCGCGGCAAGGTGGCGCGGTCCACGCCCGAGCAGCAGACCTGGGTCACCGATCACGGTGCGGCCGGGGACGACACGACGGGCGCCGCGGGCGCGACGGCGGCCGGGGAGGTCGTGCGATGACCTCCACCGGTGAGGCCGTCATCTTCTGGATCCTCGGGCCGCTCATGGTCCTGGCCGCCCTCGGCCTGCTCTTCGCCCGCAAGGCGGTCCACGCGGCCATCTGCACGGCGTTCGTCATGGTCAACCTCGGCGTGCTCTACATCGTCCAGAACGCCGAGTTCCTGGGCATCGTCCAGGTCTTCGTCTACACCGGCGCCGTCATGATGCTCTTCCTCTTCGTGCTGATGCTCGTCGGCGTCGACTCCTCGGACTCGCTCGTCGAGACGATCAAGGGCCAGAAGGTGGCCGCGCTGGTCCTCTGCCTCGGTCTGGCCGGGGTGCTGTTCTTCGCCCTCGGGTCGCTGACCCTCCCCACGCCGAAGGGCGTGACGGCCGTCAACGACGAGACCGGCAACATCACCGGCGTGGCCAACCTCGTCTTCGGCAAGTACGTCTGGGCCTTCGAGATCACCTCCGCACTGCTCATCACCGCGGCCATCGGCGCCATGGTGCTCACCCACCGCGAGCGGATCGGCGAGAAGCTGTCCCAGCGTGACCGGTCCGAGCGACGCGTCCGGGAGAACTCCTACGTGGCGGGACTGCCGGCCCCGGGCGTCTACGCTCGACACAACGCGGTCGACACCCCGGCCCTGCTGCCCGACGGCAGCCCGAGCGAGCTCTCGGTCTCGCGGGTGCTCGTCTCCCGCGACCAGATCAGTGCTCCGGAGCAGTACCACGCCGCCGAGCAGGCGATCGAGGACGAGATAGAGGAGAGTTCGACGCGATGAGCCTGAGCCACTACCTCTTCCTCTCGACGGCGCTCTTCTCGATCGGCGCGGCCGCCGTGCTGTTGCGCCGCAACGCGATCATCGTGTTCATGGGCGTCGAGCTGATGCTCAACGCCACCAACCTCGCCTTCGTCACCTTCGCGCGGATCCACGGCACCCTCGACGGCCAGGTCATCGCCCTGTTCGTGATGGTCGTCGCGGCCGCCGAGGTCGTCGTGGGCCTGGCCATCATCATGGCCATCTTCCGCGCCCGCCGGTCGGCTTCGGTCGACGATGCCAACCTGCTGAAGCTGTAAGGAGCAACCGGCGTGCACACACTCTCCACCGTGCTCGGCTCGTATGCCGGGCCCGGTGCCCTCGCGGGCGCGGGCAACGGCGTCGCCGCCCAGGCGAGCGGCCTCACGGCATACGCGTGGCTGCTCGTCGCGCTGCCGCTGCTCGGCGCGGTGCTCCTGCTCGTCGGCGGCCGCCGGACCGACACGTTCGGGCCGGTCCTGGCCACCCTCCTCTCGTGGGGGTCCTTCGTGCTCGGCGTCATCGTCATCGTCGCCATGGTCGGGCGGGCCGATGCCGACCGCGCCCAGCAGCTCCACCTCTTCACCTGGCTGCCTGCCGGTCAGTTCAACCTCGATGCAGGGCTGCTGCTCGACCCGCTGTCGCTGGCGTTCGTCATGCTCATCACCTTCGTGGGGTCGCTGATCCACGTCTACTCGCTGGGGTACATGAAGGGCGACCCCGACAGGCGGAAGTTCTTCGGCTACCTCAACCTCTTCGTGGCCTCGATGCTCCTGCTCGTGCTCGCGGACTCCTACCTGCTGCTTTACGTCGGCTGGGAGGGCGTCGGTCTCGCGTCGTGGCTGCTCATCGGGTTCTGGAACCACAACCCGGCCTACGCCACCGCGGCCAACAAGGCCTTCGTCGCGAACCGTGTCGGTGACCTCGGCCTCTCCGTGGCGATCATGATCATGTTCTTCCAGTTCGGCAACGTCGACTACGCCTCGGTCAACGCCGGCGTCGCGCAGGCGAACGAGGGTGCCCTCACGGCACTGGGCCTCTTCCTGCTGCTGGGCGCCTGCGGCAAGTCGGCGCAGTTCCCGCTGCAGAGCTGGCTCGGGGACGCCATGGCGGGCCCGACCCCGGTCTCGGCCCTGATCCATGCCGCGACGATGGTCACCGCCGGCGTCTACCTTGTCGTGCGCAGCCACGCGATCTTCGAGGGCGCGCCCAACGCGCAGCTGGCCGTCGTCGTCGTCGGGGCGATCACGCTGTTGTTCGGTGCGATCGTGGGCTGCGCGAAGGACGACATGAAGAAGGCGCTGGCCGCGTCGACGATGAGCCAGATCGGCTACATGATGCTGGCGGCCGGGCTCGGGCCGGTGGGATACGTCTTCGCGATCTTCCACCTGCTCACGCACGGGTTCTTCAAGGCCGGGATGTTCCTCGGCGCCGGGTCGGTCATGCACGGCATGAACGACGAGGTCAACATGCGCCGCTTCGGTGGTCTGTCCGCGGTCATGAAGATCACCTGGGTCACGTTCGGCCTCGGGTGGCTGGCGATCCTCGGCGTGCCCCCGTTCGCCGGCTTCTGGAGCAAGGACAAGATCATCGAGGCTGCGTTCATCGGTGAGGGCTGGCGCCCCTGGGTCTTCGGGATGGCGGCGCTCCTCGGCGCGGGCATCACGGCGTTCTACATGTCCCGCCTGTTCTTCATGACCTTCCACGGCAAGCGGCGCTGGACCGACGACGTCCACCCGCACGAGTCACCCCTGACGATGACGGTGCCGATGATGGTGCTCGCCGTCGGGTCGGCCGTCCTCGGGGTCGTCCTCGGCTTCGGTCAGACGAGCCTGCTGCAGAGCTGGCTCGACCCCGTCTTCGGGATCTCCGGGGGCGCCGAGCACGAGCCCGTGCTCCCGCCCACCGTGCTCCTCGTCCTGACGCTGGCGCTCGTGGCCGGCGGCATCGGGCTCGCGTGGATGCGCTACCTGCGCGACGCCGTCCCCGTGGTGGCCCCCCAGGGCAACCTGGTCACCCGGGCGGCCCGCAACGACCTCTATCAGGACCAGGTCAACGAGGGCGTCCTGATGCGCCCGGGCACCCACCTGACCCGCTCCCTCGTCTTCGCGGACAGCAGCGGGGTCGATGGTGCGGCGGGCGGGCTCGCCGCCCTCATCGGCGGGACGTCGTCGCGGCTGCGGCGGATCCAGAACGGATACGCCCGCTCCTACGCCCTGACGATGCTCGCGGGCATCGTCGTGATCCTCGGTGCGCTGTGGGTGATCCAGTGATGAACACGCTCCCCTGGCTCACGATCATCGGCCTCATCCCCCTCGTCGGTGCGGTCGTCGTCTGGCTCCTCCCGACGGCCCTGGCCGGCCTGGCCAAGCACCTCGCCGTCGGCTTCTCCGTCGTTACGCTGCTCATCAGCATCGGCGCGGCGCTGCAGTTCGAGACGAGCAGCACCCAACAGTTCCAGCTCGTCGAACAGCACCAGTGGATCCCCCAGTTCGGGGTCAGCTATGCCCTGGGCGTCGACGGCATCGCGTTGGCGCTCATCGTCATGTCGACGATTCTCACCCCGATCTGCCTGATCGCTGCCTGGCGGGACCTGCCGGGTGAGGAGGGGAGCCCGCGGGAGAAGAACTACTTCGCCCTGATGCTCGTCCTCGAGACGTTCATGGTCGGGGTCTTCGCCGCGACCGACGTCTTCCTGTTCTACGTCTTCTTCGAGGCGATGCTCATCCCGGTCTACTTCCTCATCGGCCAGTACGGCGGCTCCCGCCGTCAGTATGCCGCGATGAAGTTCCTGCTCTTCTCCCTCCTCGGTGGGTTCGTCATGCTCGCCGCCGTCATCGGTCTCTACACCCAGGGCCCCGGTGGCACCGATGGGTTCCTCATCTCCCGGCTGACCGGGCTGCAGATGGACGGCACGACCGAGCGGCTGTTGTTCCTCGGGTTCTTCTTCGCCTTCGCGGTGAAGGCGCCGATGTTCCCGTTCCACACCTGGCTGCCCGACGCCGCGTCGGAGGCCAAGCCGGCAACGGCGACGCTCCTCGTCGGCGTCCTGGACAAGGTGGGCACCTACGGCATGATCCGGTTCTGCCTCCAGTTGTTTCCCGAGGCGAGCACGTGGGCCACGCCTGTCGTCATCACCCTCGCGGTGATCTCGGTGCTCTACGGCGCGCTGCTGGCCATCGGCCAGACCGACATCATGCGGCTCATCGCCTACACGTCGATCAGTCACTTCGGCTTCATCGTCCTCGGGATCTTCGCGATGACGACGACCGGAGGCTCGGGGTCGACGCTCTACATGGTCAACCACGGCTTCACCACGGCGGCGCTGTTCCTCTTCGCGGCAATGCTCATCCAGCGTCGCGGCAGCAAGCGGATCGCCGACTACGGCGGGTGGCAGCGGGTCACCCCAGCCCTCGCTGGCGCCTTCCTCATCGCCGGGCTCTCGGGGCTGGGTCTGCCGGGCCTCGGCGCGTTCAACGCCGAGTTCCTCACCCTGGTCGGCACGTTCCAGCGCTATCAGGTGGCCGCGGTCGTCGCCACCATCGGGATCATTCTCGCCGCCCTCTACATCCTGCTCATGTACAAGCGGATGATGACCGGCCCGGTGCCCGAGAGCGCCGTGGGCACCCCTGACCTCGGCGCTCGGGAGAAGTGGGTCGTCGTCCCGATCATCGCCCTGTTCCTGGTGCTGGGCTTCTATCCGAAGCCGGTCCTCGACATCATCAACCCGGCCGTCCGGACGACGCTGACCTACGTGGGCGTCGCCGACCCCGCACCGGTCGTGCCCGTTGCCGCCGCCCAAGGAGGCTCCAAGTGATGTCCGCTGTGATGGCCTCCGCGATCGCCCCGGCGATCGCCGCCCGGCCGAGCGAGTTCACGGCGGCCACACTGGACTACGGCGCCCTGTCGCCGCTGCTCATCGTCCTCGGCATGGCCATCGTCGGGGTGCTCGTCGAGGCGTTCGTCCCACGGACCAGCCGGTATGCGGTGCAGCTGACCCTCACGCTGGTCGGCCTCGTGGCGGCCTTCGGCATGGTCGTCTGGGTGGCGCTGAACCCCGTCCACCAGGTGCAGACTGCCGGGCTCGTCACCTCGGGCGGCCTCGTCACGGGGTCTGTCGTCATCGACAAGCCGGCTCTCTTCCTCCAGGGCGCGCTGCTGGTCTTCGCGGTGCTCGGCGTGCTGTCGATGGGGGAACGCCTCGGCGGAGTGGGCGCGGACGCGTTCACTCCGATGGGTGCGGCGACCCCCGGCTCCGGCCAGGAGGCGATGGCGCTGCGCGCCGGGGCGATGACCTCGGAGGTCTTCCCGCTGATCCTCTTCTCCGTCGCCGGGATGCTGCTCTTCCCGGCTGCCGGTGACCTCCTGACGATGTTCATCGCGCTCGAGGTCCTGTCCCTTCCGCTCTACATCCTCACCGGGCTCGCCCGCCGGCGGCGGCTGCTCTCCCAGGAGGCGTCGCTGAAGTACTTCCTGCTCGGCGCCTTCTCGTCGGCGTTCTTCCTCTTCGGCACCGCCCTGCTGTTCGGCTACTCCGGCTCGGTTTACCTCACCGACATCGCGGTGGCCATCCCCCAGGGCGGCTCCGCGCTCTCGGGCCTGCTGGTGCCGGGGGTGATCCTCGTGGCCTCCGGGTTGCTCTTCAAGGTCGGGGCCGTGCCGTTCCACTCGTGGACCCCCGACGTCTACCAGGGCGCGCCGACCCCGGTCACCGGGTTTATGGCTGCCGCGACCAAGCTGGCCGCCTTCGGCGCGATCCTGCGCCTGGTCTACGTCGGCATCGAGGCGGACCGGTGGGACTGGGCGCCCGCCGTCGCGATCATCGCCATCCTCACCATGGTCGTCGGCGCGGTGCTCTCGGTCACGCAGACCGACGTCAAGCGGCTGCTCGCCTACTCCTCGATCGCCCACGCGGGGTTCATCCTCGTCGGCGTGCTCGCGTTCGACCGGGCCGGCGTCAGTGGCGTGATGTTCTACCTCGTCTGCTACGGACTGACCACAATCGCTGCCTTCGCCATCGTCGGCCTCGTCCGCGACGGCGGCTCCGAGGCGACCCACCTCTCGCAGTGGGCGGGGCTGGGCAAGCGACACCCCCTCACTGCGGGCACCTTCGCCTTCCTCCTCCTCGCGTTCGCCGGCATCCCGCTCACCTCCGGCTTCACCGCGAAGTTCGCCGTCTTCGAGCCGGCCCTCCGCTCGGGCGGCATGGGCACGGTCATGGTCGTCATCGGCCTGCTGTCCAGCGCCGTCACGGTCTTCGTCTACGTCCGGATCATCGTCCTGATGTACTTCACCCCGGCTCAGAACGACTCGGTGGCGGTCGTTTCCTCATCGTGGATGACGAAGACGGCCATCGGCGTCGGCGCGGTCCTCACGCTCGTGCTGGGCGTCGCCCCCTCGGCTCTGCTCCAGCTGGCCGGTGACGCATCACAGTTCCTGCGATGAGCGCTGCCCCGCCCGTCCTCGCGCTGCCCGGGGTGACCGCCGAACTGGCCTCGCGGCTCGAGCACGGGCTGGGCCGGGTGGACGACCTCATCCGTCGCACCGTGGACCATGACGACCCGCTCATCGCGGAGGCATCGGGCCACCTCTCGGACGCTGGGGGCAAGCGGGTCCGCCCGCTGCTCACGCTGCTGGCAGCCGAGCTCGGGACGGGGATCAATGACGACGTCGTGGCCGCTGCAGCCGGCGTCGAGCTGACCCACCTGGCCTCGCTCTACCACGACGACGTCATGGACGAGGCGGACGTGCGGCGTGGGGTCCAGAGTGCCAACGCGAGGTACGGCAACTCGACGGCGATCCTCATCGGGGACCTGCTCTTCGGCAAGGCGTCCGAGCTCATTGCCGGCCTCGGCGCCGAGGCGGTCCTCATCCAGGCTCAGACCTTCGTGCGACTCTGTGCCGGTCAGATCCGTGACGACCGTCCGTGCCCGGTCGGGGTCGACCCGGTCGAGCACTACCTCGGTGTCCTCGCCGACAAGACCGGCGCACTCATCGCCACCGCGGCCCGCTACGGGGCGATGTTCAGCGGCGGGACGCCCGAGCAGGTCGAGGTGTTACGGGCCTACGGCGAACGCCTCGGCATCGCGTTCCAGCTCGCCGACGACCTCATCGACATCTCCTCCGAGGCGCTCGAGTCGGGAAAGACGCCCGGCACCGACCTGCGCGAGGGCGTCGAAACCCTTGCGGTGCTCCACGCCAAGGCATCGACGGCGCCGGCGGACGCCCGGCTGCGGGAGCTGCTCGCCCAGGACCTGCACGAGGACGGCCTCCACGCCGAGGCCCTGGGGCTGCTGCGCTCGAACGTCGCGCTGGAGCAGGCCCGCGCGGAGACCCAGGCCGTCGGTCGCGAGGCCGTCGAGCTGCTCGCGCCGCTGCCGGTCGGGGACGCCAGGGCGGCGCTCG
The DNA here is from genome assembly GCF_046595215.1 of Lapillicoccus sp. Classification (NCBI taxonomy): domain Bacteria; kingdom Bacillati; phylum Actinomycetota; class Actinomycetes; order Micrococcales; family Intrasporangiaceae; genus Lapillicoccus; species Lapillicoccus sp. Next base: position 16,448 of record NZ_JBKJPP010000162.1, read on the forward strand.
AGGCGCTGGTCACGTCCGTCATCGACCGCGTCGGCTGACCCTCCGCGGCTAGGGTGGATGATGTGGCCCATCTCCTGACCGTCAACACCGGTGTCCTGCGCCCCATCCCGTCGGGCAAGAACCTGCCGAGTGGCATCGACAAGCGTCCGCACGACGGCCCCGTCGAGGTGCGGGCGCCCGGGTCCAAGGCCGACGGCCTCGGCAGCGGTCTCGTCGGGGACCAGATCGGCGACCACCGTCATCACGGCGGCGACGCCCAGGCCGTCTACGCCTACGATCGTGAGGAGCTTGATGACTGGGAGAAGCTCCTCGGCCGTTCGCTGCACAACGGCGCCTTCGGGGAGAACCTCACGACCTCAGGGCTCGTCGTGAGCGACGCCGTCATCGGGGAACGATGGCGGGTCGGCGCCGAGGTCGAGCTCCAGGTGACCGGGCCCCGGATCCCGTGCGGCACCCTCCGGGCGCACATCGCGACGCGCGGCTGGCTCAAGACGTTCACCGCGACAGCCCGGTCGGGCGCCTACCTCTGCGTCGTGAAGCCCGGCACTGTCGTCGCCGGCGACGAGATCACCGTCGTCCACCGGCCGTCCCACGCCGTGCTCGTCTCGCACGCCTTCCGGGCACTGACCCTCGAACCCGATCTGCTACCTGACCTGCTCGCCGCGGGGGCCGACCTCGACGACGAGCTGCGCGAGATGGCCCAGGCTGGCCGGATTCCCCCCCGAGCCGTGTAGGCATTGGCTCGTGGGCCCGCTGCAGTCAGAGGGTCGGCTCCCACCAGAACCCTGGTCCCGCATGTGAGGTCGCCCCTGACGTCATCGGCCGACCTGATCCGGCAAGCCCAAGAGACCACATCGACGCCTGAACGGGCGTCCTCGTGGCGCGCCCACTGAGAGGGCGCGGGCCGACGGTACGCCTCGGCGACTCGACGACGGCAAAGGTGGTGCTCTGCGGCGCTCTGTCAACCTTGACGCGTTGGCCTGTGGATGGTGGGATGACGCGAATCAGGCCTGTGGACAACAGGATTCGCTGTGGACAGAGCCCGGAGGGGTGTCGGTGGTCGGTCCTACTGTTGTCCTTATGGAAGAGCAGCAGCCGGAGCCCGGCAGCGAGGTCATCGAGCCGGGACGGGTGTGGACCTGGCCGCGCACGACGCCGCCCGGTGTCGCGTTGGGTGAGCTGTTCGGCAATCTGGCCTCCTGGAAGTCGGCCCATGGCCGGGAGACGCTGCCGCCCCTGCAGGCGCGACGACGCGACCTCTGCAGCGCCGGAGCAGCTGCCGCCGGCCCGGCCAACAGCACGGCCAACAGCACGGCCGACGGCCCGGCCAATGACCCGGCCGACGGCGCGGCCAACAGCACGGCCGACGGCCCGGCCAATGACCCGGCCGGCGGCACCCCCGACTGCGCCCTCGATGGCGCCCCCGATGATGTCCTCGATGGCGCCCCCGGAGGCGCCGCTGACGGCTCGTCGGGTGGGGGTGCGTCGTGTGCGGGTGCGGGTGGGGGTGCGGCGGTGGGGGGTTCGATGCTGGACTGGCTTGAGGTGTCCGCGGACGCGGCGCAGCGGGCGTTGGGTGAGCCGACCTGGCGGCACGGCGGCGAGGGTCTGGGCGCGCGATGGGGCTCGTCGGCCGGTTGCGGAACACTCTCGAGTGTCTCGAGGTGGCGCTGGCCGGGGAGATCGGGGTCTAGGGGGCGGGCAACGAGGGTGGCCTGTCGGTGGTGGACTGGCTCGTCGACGCGGCCGGGGCGGCCGCGTCGAAACCGGAGGTCCAGCACGTGACCCGGGTCCTGAATGTCGCCCGGGCGCTGCGGGCGGGCGAGCCGGGGTCGGAGGTGTTCGGTGAGGCCGTCCGGTGCGGGGCGATGCCGTTGGTCAAGGCCGATCTGGTGTCCCGGTTCGTCACGGATGTGCGCTGCCTCGCCGACCCGCACGCGCTGGCCGCTGATGTCGAGGCGCTCGTCGAGGCGGCCTCGGACAACGACCGCGGTCGGGGGTTGACCGTCCAGGAGCTGCGCCGGGCGATCGGGTTCGCGACGCAGCTGATCACGCCGGCGGAGGACCTCGAACGCGATGAGCAGCGGCGTCGGCTGGGCCGGGCCCTGCACAAGAGCCGGGGACCGGCGGGGATGAGCCGCTACCAGCTGATCCTGGATCCTGAGGGTGCCGCGATCGTCGACGCCGCGGTCGCCGCGCTGTCGGCCCCGGTGAAGGGCCCGGACGGGCAGCTCGACCCGCGCCCGGCGGCGACGAGACGCGCCGAGGCCCTGCTCGAGGTGATCCGGCGTGGGGTCTCAGCGCCGGGGAAGCCGTCGACGAGCGAGAAGGCCCAGATCATCGTCACCATCTCGTTGGCGCACCTGCAGGACGGGTGCCGGGGGGCGGGGTTGACGATGTCGGGTGAGCTGCTCTCCCCGGCGGTGCTGCGCCGGATGGCGTGTGACGCGCGGCTGATCCCGATGGTCCTCGGCGGCCGGGGAGAGGTCCTCGACATCGGCGACGGGGAGCGGCTGTTCACGCCCGCCCAACGCAAGGCGGTCTGGCACCGCGACCATCAGTGCACGTTCCCCGGCTGCACGGTCCCGGCCCAGTGGAGCGATGTCCACCATGTCGCGTGGTGGAGTCGTGG
>NZ_JBKJPP010000070.1:0-44688 GCF_046595215.1 Lapillicoccus sp.
GGACGGGCCACGTCCTCGAGGATGACGAAACGCAGCCGGGACCCACGGCTCTTCTTGTCGCGTCGCATCGCGGCGAGCAGGGCGTCCCAGCGGTCGCCGCGGTAGGTCACCGGCAGGCCGAGGCTCTCGAGCACGCTCCGGTGCCGGGCGACCACGACCTGGTCGAGGCGACCGGCCAGCCGGGCGAGCTCGGCGACGTAGACCATGCCCACGCCGACCGCCTCGCCGTGCCGCCACGAATAGTGCTCGACCTGCTCGATGGCGTGCCCGAAGGTGTGGCCGTAGTTGAGGATCTCGCGGCGCGAGGCCTCCCGCAGGTCGGCGGCGACGACGTCGGCCTTGACCCTGACGGAGCGTTCGACGAGCTCGCGCAGCACGGGGCTGTCGGCCCGCCGGACCGCCTCGGGTCCGGCCTCGACGAGGTCGAGGATGACCGGGTCGGCGATGAAGCCGCACTTGACCACCTCGGCGAGACCGGCGACGAGCTCGGCCTCGGGCAGGGTCGCCAGCACGGACAGGTCACACAGGACCCCGGCCGGGGGGTGGAAGGAGCCGACGAGGTTCTTGCCCTCGGGCGTGTTGATGCCGGTCTTGCCGCCGACGGCGGCGTCGACCATGGCGAGCAGCGTCGTCGGCACGTGGACGACCCGGACGCCCCGCAGCCACGTCGCGGCAACGAACCCGGCCAGGTCAGTCACGGTCCCGCCGCCGACGGCCACCACGGCGTCCGAGCGGGTGAAGCCGGCCCGCCCGAGCGCGCCCCACAGTTCGGCCGCCACGACCGCCGTCTTGGCGTCCTCCGCGTCGGGCACGACCTCGAGGTGCACGCTCATCCCGGCCCGGGTCAGGCGATCGCCGATCAGCTGCGCCATGACCGCCATCGCCGAGGCGTGCACGACCATGACCCGCTCGACCCCGTCCGCGAGCAGGTCGGGCACCTGCTCGACGATCCCATGCCCGATGACCACGTCGTAGTCGTCTCCGACCGGGATCGTCGTGGTCGCGCTCATCGAAGCCCCCCGAGCCGGTCGACGATGTCATGCGCCACCTCGAGCGGGGTGCGGCCGGCAGTGTCGACGCGCAGGCCGGCGAGCCTGTCGTAGACCGGACGGCGGGTGTTCATCATCGCGATCCACGACGCGCGGGGGTTGACCGACAGCAGCGGCCGGGACCGGTCGAACCCGATGCGCCGGGCGGCGTCGGCGATGCCGACGTCGAGGAAGACGACGGCGTGCCCCTCGAGCAGCTCCTGCGTGTCGGGGTCGATGGGCGCTCCCCCACCGAGTGCCACGACGCCGGGCTCGGCCTGCAGGGCGCGGGCGACCTCGGCGCGCTCGAGGGCCCGGAAGGTCACCTCCCCGTCGTCGACGAAGATGTCCGAGACCGACCGTCCCTGGGCCGCCACGATCGCCTCGTCGGTGTCGTGGAAGGCGACCCCCAGCAGTCCGGCGAGCTCCCGGCCGGTCACCGTCTTGCCCGAGCCCGGCGGCCCGATGACCACGGCCACGGGCCGGGTGGACGGGTCGGGACGGGTGGACGGGTCGGGCCGGGTCGACCGGTTCGACTCGCCGGGCTGGCCCGGCGCCGATGTCACCACGTGCGCAGCCGCTGCGGGACGGAGGCCAGATAGCTGTCGTGGTTGCGCCGGGTCTCGGGGACGCTGTCGCCGCCGAACTTCTCGACACACGCCTGCGCGAGGACGAGGGCCACCATCGCCTCGGCGACGACACCGGCGGCCGGCACGGCGCAGACGTCCGAGCGCTGGTGGATGGCCTTGGCCGGTTCGTCGCCGGCGACGTCCACGGTGTCGAGCGAGCGCGGCACCGTCGAGATCGGTTTCATCGCGGCGCGGACCCGCAGGACCTGACCCGTCGACATGCCGCCCTCGGTGCCGCCGGCGCGGCCGGTCCGGCGCTGGATCGTGCCGCCCTCGGCGCGTTCCATCTCGTCGTGCGCCGCGGAGCCGCGGCGCCGCGCGGTGGTGAACCCGTCCCCGACCTCGACGCCCTTGATGGCCTGGATACCCATCAGCGCGGCCGCGAGCTGGGAGTCGAGCCGGCGGTCCCAGTGCACGTGCGAGCCGAGGCCCGGGGGCACGCCGTAGGCCAGGACCTCGACGACCCCGCCGAGGGTGTCGCCGTCCTTGCGGGCCTCGTCGACCTCGGCCACCATCGCCGCCGAGCCGTCGACATCGAGGGTGCGCACCGGGTCGGCGTCGAGCCGCTCGACGTCGTCCGGGTGCGGCAGCGGCGCGTCGTCCGCGACGCCGGCCGTGCCGACGGACACCGTGTGCGAGACGAGCCGGATGCCGTAGGCCTGCTCGATGAAGTGGGCCGCCACGGCGCCGAGGGCAACGCGTGCCGCGGTCTCGCGGGCCGAGGCCCGCTCGAGGATCGGCCGGGCGTCGGTGAATCCGTACTTCTGCATGCCGACGAGGTCTGCGTGGCCTGGCCGGGGACGGGTCAGGGGCTTGTTGCGCGCGAGCTCCTTCTCGGCATTGACGTCGTCGGCCGCCTCGAGGGACGCCTCGTCGACGGGATCGGGGCTCATCACCGTCTCCCACTTCGGCCATTCGGTGTTGCCGATCCGGATCGCGATCGGGGACCCGAGTGTCAGTCCGTGACGCAAGCCGCCGAGGAACTCGACCTCGTCCTGCTCGAAGCTCATCCGGGCCCCGCGGCCGAAGCCAAGGCGACGCCGCGCCAGGGCGGCGCCCACGTCACGGCTGGTGACCTCGACCCCGGCGGGCAGCCCCTCGAGGACCGCCACGAGGGCAGGGCCGTGGGACTCACCGGCGGTCAACCAACGCAGCATGGCGCGATCCTGTCACGCAGCACCGGGCCGTCCCTCAGCCACCCAGCATCTGGAACCGGACGAAGACGGCCGCCAGCACCCCGATCAGGATGTAGGGGCCGAAGGCGATGTGGCTCTTGAGGGTCAGCCGGCGCAGGGCCAGACCGACGAGGGCGACGATCCCGGAGGCGACGTAGGCGGCGACGAGGGCGATCACCGGCGCCCCCCAGCCGAGGTAGCCCAGGGGCAGCGAGACCAGCCCGCCGAGGGTCGCGTCGCCGAGGCCGAGGCCACCCGGTGAGATCAGCGCGAGGACGATGTAGACGAGCCACACGCCGACTCCGCACGCAAGGGCCCGACCGAACGAGCCCCAGCCCCCGTCCGTCGCGCTGGCGACGAGGAGCAGCACCACGAGGGCGGCAACGCTCGGCAGGGTCAGCCCCTCGGGCAGCCGGTGCACGTCGACATCGATCCAGAAGAGCGCGACACCGACGACCGCGAGGAGCAGGTATGCCGGGAGCAGGGCACCCGCGGCGAGCCCACCGAGCTGCCACGCGAGCAGACCCCAGAGCACCGGGACCGCCGCTGCGACGAGAAGACTCCACCTCGATGGTGGGCGGTCCTGCTCGTCGTCGAGCCGGTAGGTCCCACTGGTCAGGATGCGCGCGAGGAGGACGCCGACCAGCGCGCCGACGACGACCACGACGACCACGATCCAGACGGGTGCGGGCGCGGCGGTCGTGAGGGTCATGGCCGGTCCGGCGCCGCGAGCGCCGCGGCCAGGGCGCGTCGCATCGCCTCCAGGGGAGGCGGTTCACCAGTCATCAGCCTGACCTGCTCGCCCGCCTGGTGGAGGAGCATCTCGGTGCCCGACACCACGGCATACCCCTTGCTGCGGGCGATGGTCATCAGGGCCGTGACCCCTGAGCCGTAGACGACGTCGAGCAGCACCCCGCCCCCGTCCGGCAGGCAGGCCGACAGCTCGGCGGTGGCCTCCGGGGGCGTGGTGTTGACGACCAGCTCGACGTGCGACGGCCAGAGCCCGAGCGGCGTCTCCCGGACCTGCAGTCCCAGGTCCTGCGCGGCGGCGACCGTCGAGGGTCGAGCCGCGGCGCGCACCATGAACGTCACCTCGCACGCCCCGAGCCGGGCGGCAGCGGCGACGGCAGAGCGGGCCGTGGCTCCCGAGCCGACGATGACGGCGGACCGCACCGACCCGACGCCGACCTCCCGCAGTGCCTGGACGATCCCGTGGACGTCGGTGTTGTCGCCTGCCCAGCCGTCGGCGGAGCGCACGAGCGTGTTGATCGCGCCGGTGGTGCGCGCGACCTCGCTGGCGCGCGTGGCCACCTCGAAGGCGACCTCCTTGAGCGGCATCGTCAGGCTCAACCCCCGCCATGCCGCGTCCAGGCCGGCGACATGGGCCACGAAGGCGTCGGACCCCACCTCGACTCCGTCGTAGTGCCAGTCGGTGAGACCGAGCTCGCGGTATGCCGCGTTGTGCAGCACCGGGGAGAGCGAGTGGGCGATCGGTGAGCCGCGGACCCCGGCGCGATGTCGCACCACCTGCGCCGCGGTCACCGGCTCAGCACTGCCCCTTGTTCGCGGCGCACCAGGCCTGGAACTCGGCGACGCCCTTGTCGTGGTCCTCCTTGGTGACGGCGAACTTCGTCTCACCCGAGGTGGGGTTGACCGCCACGAAGAAGAGCCACGGCCCGGGCACCGGGTTGGCCGCGGCCTCGATGGCGGCTGCCCCCGGGTTGCCGATGGGGCCCGTCGGGAGGCCGTCCATGGCGTAGGTGTTGGAGCCGTTCACGACCAGCCGTTCGGCATCACTCGTCGTCAGGGCCCGCTTCTGGGCGCCGTAGCTGACCGTCGAGTCCAGCTGGAGCCGCATCGGCTTGGCCAGCCGGTTCTCGATGACCCGGGCGATCTTGGGACGGTCCTCCTCGCGGCGGCCCTCGGCCTCGACGATGCTCGCGACGATCATCGTGCGCTCGATCTGCTCCGGCGCGATGGCAAGGCGGGTCAGCTCGGCGACCGACTTCGAGACCATGGCACGCAGCTGCTCCGCCGCGCTCGCCTTCGGGGCGAACTCGTAGGTTGCGGGGAAGAGGTAGCCCTCGATGTTGCCCTTCGCGGCGGCGGGCAGGCCCAGGGCCGCGGCGTCCTGGGCGGCCTTGTCGTAGTCGGCGAGGGGCACGCCCGTCTGCGTCGACAGCTGCGCGAACGTCTCGCCCTTCCAGAGGCCCTCACGCAGCGTCACCCGCGGCGCGGTGCGGTTCTTGCTGTCAGAGAGGAACGCCACGGCGTCGGAGGCCTTCATCTGGGTGAGCATCGTGTAGCTGCCCGGCTGGATCGAGATGCTCGCTGGGTTGTCCTTGGCTGCGTCCGAGAAGGCCTTCGCCGACTTCACGACCCCGGCCTGCTCGAGCGTGGACCCGATTTTGGGCGCGAAGTCTCCCTCGCTGACGATCACCTCGACCGCGCCGCTGCCCGGGCCCGCGTAGTCGTTGCTCTCGCGGATGCCGCTGACCATCGGCTTGAGGACGCTGAACGCGGCGACGGCCGCCACGGCGACGAGTGCCAGCGCGGCGAGGAGCACGACGAGGCGCTTCGCGGCGCGCCCGGCGCGTCCCCCGCGCCTGCGGCCACGACGGGCCGGCAGGCGCCTGTCGTCGGCGTACTCCTCGTCGAAGGCGTGGTCGTCGAAGGCGTGGTCGTCAAGGGCGTGGTCGTCCTCGATGGCCTGGACCAGCTCCGCGGCGTCGTAGCCGTCGTAGCCCTCGTGGTCGACGTCGTCGGTGTAGCGGTGGTCCTCGGCCCAGGCGCCGGCGTCGCCCGAGTGGCCTCGTCCGTGGAGCAGGCCGAGGTCCTCGTGGTCGAAGACCTCCTCCTGGCCCCGTCGCCCGGGCGCCGACTCGCGCGGGTTCGTCATCGCCTGTGCTCCTTCGTACGGGGTCGTCGCGGGAGGCTGACCGGCTCGCCGGGTGCCCGGCCGGAGAGCCCCTCGGCATCGAGGGCGGACTGCAGGATCAGCACCGCGGCGGCCTGGTCGACCACCGCCCGGTGCGCGCGACCGGCCACACCGCTATCGCGTAGTTTGCGGTGCGACTCCACCGTGGTCAAGCGCTCGTCGACCAGCCGCACCGGCGTGGGGGCGACGAGCCGCGCCAGGTCCAGGGCGTAGGCCCGCGCCAACCGGGCCGCTTCACCCTCATGTCCGGACAGTGACCGAGGGAGCCCGACGACGATCTCGAGGGCATCCCGCTCCCCGGCCACGGCCGAGATCCGGGCCTGGTCGGCGCGGGTGTCGGACAGGTCACGCACGAGCGTCTCGACGGGCGAGGCGAGCAGTCCCGACGGGTCGCTGGCCGCGAGGCCGACCCGGACGCTCCCGACGTCGACCCCGAGGCGCACACCAGGACGTGACATCCGTCCAGTTGACCACACCACGGGCCCGAGGTCGTGGACCTCAGGCCTGCCGGGCACGCAGGGCGTCCTCGATGCCCCCGAGGGCCTCCGAGACCTTCGACGGGTCCGTCCCGCCCCCCTGGGCGAGGTCGTCCTTGCCGCCGCCGCCGCCGCCGAGCGTCTGCGCCGCCCGACGCACGAGGTCGCCGGCCTTGACCCCGGCGTCGCGCGCCGCCGCGTTCGTCGCGACGATGACGACCGGGCGCCCGTTCGCGACGGTCGCCATGGCGACCACAGTGGCCCGGTCGTTGCCGAGCCGGGTGCGCACGTCGAGGACGAGTGAGCGCAGGTCGTCGGCGGCCAGCTGCGCCGCGTCGTGGCTGACGAAGGTCATGCCGCCGATGTCCCGGCCCGAGGCCACGAGTCGGGACGCGCCGGCCAGGGCCTTCTCCTGTCGCGCCGCGGCGATCTCGCGCTCGGCGTCCTTGAGGCGGGCGAGGATGCCCGAGATGCGCTCCGGCAGCTCCTCGGGGCGGGCCTTGAGGACCTCGCTCAGCTGACCGACGATGGCGTGCTCGCGGGCGAGGAAGGAGTAGGCATCGGCCCCGACGAGGGCCTCCACCCGCCGGACCCCGGAGCCGATCGACGCCTCACCGAGCAGCTTGACGAGACCCAGCTGTCCGGAACGCTGGGCGTGCGTGCCACCACAGAGCTCCCTGGCCCACTCCCCGACCGAGATCACCCGGACGGCGTCGCCGTACTTCTCGCCGAAGAGCGCCATCGCCCCGATGTCCCGCGCCTGCTGCTGGGTCATCACCTCGGCCTGCACCGGCAGGTCCTCGAGCAGCAACGCGTTGACCTCGGCCTCCACGTCGCTCAGGACGCTGACCGGCACGGCCTGTTGGGCCTTGAAGTCGAACCGGAAGCGACCCGGCGCGTTCTCCGAGCCGGCCTGGGTCGCCGTGTCCCCCAGCGCTTCGCGAATCGCCTTGTGCACCATATGGGTTGCCGTGTGGGCACGCGAGATGGAGCGACGTCGCTCGACGTCGACCTCGGCATTGGCGACCATGCCCGTCGCGACCTCACCGAGGACGACGGTCGCGCGGTGGACCACCAGCCCGGAGATGGGCCGCTGCACGTCGCGGACCTCGATGACCGCGCCGTTGGCGAGCTCGACCCGCCCGCCGTCCGCGAGCTGGCCGCCGCCCTCGGCATAGAACGGGGTGCGGTCGAGGACGAGCTCGATGTCGTCGCCGGTGCCGGCTGCGTCGACGTTGCGGCCGTCCCGGATGATGCCTGCGACGCGCGACTCGGAGACGACCTCGTCATAGCCGGTGAACTCCACGTCACGTCCGAGCGCGTCGGCCACGTGGCGGTAGACGCCGGTGTCGCCGTGGGCGCTCTTCTTGGATTTGGCGTCGGCCTTGGCGCGGGCGCGCTGCTCGGCCATCAGCCGGCGGAAGCCCGGCTCGTCGACGGCCACGCCCTGCTCGGCCGCCATCTCGAGGGTGAGGTCGATCGGGAATCCGTAGGTGTCGTGCAAAGCGAACGCCTGGGCGCCGCTGAGCGGCGTCGATCCCGCCGGGTCGGCCTCCTTGAGGCGGGCCACCGCGGTGTCGAGGATGGTCGTGCCCGAGGCGAGGGTACGACGGAAGGCCTCCTCCTCGGCATACGCGATCTGGCTGATCCGGGCGAAGTCGGTCCGCAGCTCGGGGTAGGACCGGCTCATCCGCTCCATGCTCACCGGGAGCAGGTGGGGCAGCGACGGCTCGTCGAACCCCAGCAGCCGCATCGATCGGACGGCTCGGCGCAGCATCCGGCGCAGGACGTAGCCGCGGCCCTCGTTGCCCGGGGTGACCCCGTCGCCGATGAGCATCAGCGAGGTCCGCACGTGGTCGGCGACCACCCGCAGCAGCACGTCGTCGGGGTGGCTCTGCGACGCGATCTTGCTCGGGTTGGCGCCGTAGGTCTTGCCGGTCATCTCCGCGGCCCGGGCGAGGACGGGGAAGACCTCGTCGGTCTCGTAGAGGTTGTCGACGCCCTGCAGGACGCTGGCGAGCCGCTCGAGCCCCATGCCCGTGTCGACGTTGCGCGCCGGGAGGGGCCCGCGGATGTCGAAGTCCACCTTGGCGCGGACGGCGCTCAGCTCGTCCTGCATGAAGACGAGGTTCCAGATCTCCATGAACCGGTCCTCATCCACGGCCGGCCCCCCGTCCCGGCCGTACTCCGCGCCGCGGTCGATGAAGATCTCGCTGCACGGCCCGGCGGGCCCGGGAATGCCCATGTGCCAGTAGTTGTCGGCCTTCCCGCGCCGGACGATCCGCTCGGCCGGGATGTCGGTCAGCTCGAGCCAGAGGCTGCGGGCCTCCTCGTCGTCCTCGTAGACGGTCGCCCACAGCTTCTCCGGGTCGAGGCCGTAGCCCCCCTCGGCCTGCGAGGTGGTGAGCAGCTCCCAGGCGTAGGCGATCGCGCCCTCCTTGAAGTAGTCACCGAACGAGAAGTTGCCGTTCATCTGGAAGAACGTGCCGTGACGGCTCGTCCTGCCGACCTCCTCGAGGTCAGGTGTGCGCACGCACTTCTGAACCGACGTCGCCCGGGTCCACCTCGGGGTCTCCTGACCGATGAAGTAGGGGACGAACGGCACCATGCCGGCGGCCACGAACAGCAGGTTCGGGTCGTCGAACGGCAGGGGGGCACTGGGGACGACGGTGTGGCCCTTCTCCTCGAAGAAGGTCAGCCAACGGCGCCTGATCTCGGCGGTTTCCATGGGTGTTCGCTTCCTGGCGTGAGGGGTTCCGGCTGGCGGCTGGGTGCGGTGCCGCGCGCTCGTGAGGGGTCCGGCGCGCCGGGCCCCTACCGGGCTCGCGGGCCCGACGGGTCGTCGAGCAGCGCCCGGATGCCCTCGGCGTCGAGCCGACGGTCCTCGGGGAGGGTGTGGGTGTCGAGACCGAGCGCGAAACGCAGCTCGTCCTCGCGCTGGTCCATCCCCTCGCGCACTGCGGAGGCCAGCTCACGCAGCCCGTCCCCGAGGTGGGCGATGCTCTGTGAGATGCCTTCGGGCGTGTACTGGTGCGCGGCCCGGCTCACCTTGCGGACGACGAGGACACCGACCGTGGCGCCGACGCCGATCCAGAAGAGTCTGCGCATGGCTCAGCCCCGCCGTCCCCGGCCGCCGGCGTGGCGGCCCTGGCCCCGCAGTGCGGTGCGCACGCCGTAGCTGAACGCTGCGACCTTCACGACCGGGGACCCGAGGGTCGCCGCGAAGAGCGACGTCAGCGCGTTGACGTTGGTCGACATGCTGGCGACGTTGGTCGTGATCGTGTCCACGCGCACGAGCTGCTCGTTCGTCGCCGCGACCGTGCTCGTCACCTCACCCAGGAGAGGGACGGTCTGGTCGGACACGCCCTTGACGCCGAGCTTGGCCTCGTCGAGGATCTCGCCGGCCTTGCCGACGACGCTCCCGAGCCGGAAGACCAGGTAGGCGAAGGCGAGCGCGGCGATGACGCCGGCGATGTCACCGACGGTGACTTCGGCGAGTTTCATGAGTACACCTCTGAGGGCTCCTGTATGCCGTGTGCTCGGCTCGTTCGGACGTCGCCAACCCTAGCCGACGGGGCGCCACGACGGCTGACGGGCGCAGGCGCCGAGCGGCTCAGACCGCCTCGGCCGTAAGGGTGGTCTTGATCTCCGGGAAGTGGCAGGCGATGGTCTGCCCGCGGCCCCCTCCGGGCTTCGACTCGAGTGGCGGCTCCGTCGTGGCGCAGACGTCCTGGGCCTTCCAGCACCGGGTCCGGAAGCGACATCCGCTGGGGGGGTCGATCGGGCTGGGCGGGTCTCCCTGCAGGCGGATCCGCTCCTTCGGGGGGATCCCGCGCACGACGTTGATGTCGGGCGCCGCCGAGAGCAGCGCCTGCGTGTAGGGGTGCTGCGGCTCGTTGTAGATGCTCGCCTTGTCACCCATCTCGACGATCTTGCCGAGATACATCACCGCGATCGTGTCGCAGAAGTGGCGGATCACACCGAGGTCGTGGGCAATGAAGACGAAGGAGAGGTTCAGCTCCTCCCGGAGGTTGGCCAGCAGGTTCATCACCTGCGCCTGGATCGAGACGTCGAGCGCCGAGACGGGCTCGTCGGCGATGATCAGCCTGGGCTCCACCGCCAGGGCCCGGGCGATCCCGATGCGTTGGCGCTGGCCGCCGGAGAACTCCGACGGATAGCGGTTGATGTGCTCCGGGTTCAGTCCGACAAGCTCGAGGAGCTCCTTGGTGCGGGCCTTCTCCCGACCCTTGGCGAGCCCGTGCACCTGCAGCGGGGTCCGCAGGATCGCGCCGACGGTCTGGCGGGGGTTGAGGGAGGAGTAGGGGTCCTGGAAGATCATCTGAATCTCCCGACGCAGGGGGCGCAGCGCCTTCTCCTTCATCACGGCGATGTCCTGGCCGCGGTAGCGGATCGCGCCGGAGGTCGGCGCCTCGAGCCGGGTGATGAGCCGCGACGTCGTCGACTTGCCGCAGCCCGACTCGCCGACCAGGCCCAGGGTCTCGCCCTCGGCGACGGTGAAAGAGATGTCGTCGACGGCCTTGACCGTCGACCGGGTCAGGGACAGGCCCTGGATCTCGCGCACGGCGAAGTGCTTGACGAGGTGCTCCAGCTCCAGCAGGGGCGCCCCGCCGGAGCGGTCCCGCCGCACCCGAACTGCCACGTCCTGCACGACCGCGTCCTGCACGACAGCGTCCTGAACCACTGTGTCCCGCGGGACAGGGGGCTCGGCGTGGTCGGCACTCGAGGTCATGAGGAGATCTCCTCGATCATCGTCTGCTCCGGGTCGGGCAGGTGGCACCGCAGCTGACGTCCGTTGCTGAGCGTCCGCAGCTCGGGCAGCGTCGAGACGCACAGGTCGCCGGGGACCTGGTCCCGGAAGTCGCAGCGGGGGTGGAACGAGCAGCCGCTGGGCAGGTGGACCAGGCTGGGCGGCGTGCCGCGGATCGCCCGCAGCTCGTCCACCTCGTCGGAGGCGGACGGGATGCTCAGGAGCAGGCCCATCGTGTAGGGGTGGTTCGGCTGGGAGAGGACGTCCTTGGCCAGGCCGCGTTCGACCGCGCGCCCGGCATACATGACGAGGATGTCGTCGGCGACCTCCGCGACGACGGCGAGGTCGTGGGTGATGAGGATGACCGCGGAGCCGAACTCCTTCTGGAGGTCGTTGATGAGGTCGAGGATCTGCGCCTGGACGGTGACGTCGAGCGCCGTCGTCGGCTCGTCGGCGACGAGGAGCTTGGGGTCGTTGACGAGGCCGAGTGCGATCATGGCCCGTTGGCGCATCCCGCCGGAGAACTCGTGGGGATACTGCCTGGCCCGCCGGTCGGGGTTCGGGATGCCGACCCGCTCGAGCATCTCGACGGCGCGCTTGTCCGCGATGGCCCGGGACACGTCGTGGTGGGCCCGGTAGGCCTCGGCGATCTGCTTGCCGACCCGGAAGAACGGGTGCAGCGATGACTGCGGGTCCTGGAAGACCATCGCCACGGTGCTGCTGCGCAGCCCGCGCATCGTCTCCTCCGTGGCCCCGACGATCTGGGTGCCGTCCAGGACGATGCTGCCGGTGATCATGCTGCGCTTGGGGTTGTGCAGGCCCAGCAGGGTCATCGACGAGACGGACTTGCCCGACCCCGACTCCCCGACGATGGCCAGGGTCCGGCCGAGGCGGGCCTCGTAGCTGAGGTTCTGGACGGCGTTGACCGGACCCTCGTCACTGGGGAAGCGCACCGAGAGGTCGTCGACCTTGAGGACGACGTCAGCGGCGGCGACCTTGACCTGCCACGCCGCCGAGCTGTCCGATGTCGGTTGGGCGCTCATGCGAGCCTCACCCTCGGGTCGATGGCGGAGTAGAGCACGTCGACGAGGAGGTTCATCAACACCACGATGACCGCCGACATCAACACCGTGCCCATGATGATCGGCAGGTCGTCCTGGCCCAGTGAGACGATCGCCAGGCGGCCCATCCCGTCCAGCTCGAAGATCGACTCGGTGATCAGCGTGCCCGACAGCAGACCGGCCATGTCGAGGCCGAGGATGGTCAGGACGGGGCTGAGCGCTCCGCGCAGGGCGTGCTTGTAAGTCACGGTCGTCGTGGAGATGCCCTTGGACCTGGCGGTGCGGACGTAGTCCTGGGACAGCGTGTCGACCATCTGCGCCCGGGTGTAGCGCACGTAGGTCGTGGCGTAGACGAGGCCGAGGATGATGGCCGGGGCGATCATGCCGACGAGCCACGGACCGATGCCGTCGGAGAACGCGGCTGCCCTGGGCAGGATCGAGTTGAGGCGGGTGAGGTAGAGCGCGAAGAGCAGGGCGACGATGTAGAAGGGGATGGCCCCGACCACCTGGGAGACGCCGACGACGGTCCGGTCGGTCTTCGTGCCCCGTCGCCTGGCCGCATAGACCCCGGTGGTGATGCCGATCGAGAGGAAGACGACCATCGACATCAGGGCCAGGGCGGCCGTCGTCGGGAAGCGGCTGAACACCTCCGTCTTCACGTCCCGGTGGCTGCGGAAGGAGTAGCCGAGACACGGCGCGGTGCAGCGCTTGGTGGTGCCGCCGTCGATGACGTCACGGCCGACGAACAGCCCGGTGAAGTACTCGGAGAACTGCACCGCGATCGGCCGGTCCAGGTGCAGGGACTTGCGGATCTCCACCAGCTTGGCCTGGTCGCAGCGCAGCTCCCCGCACAGGGACTGCGCGGGGTCCGCAGGACCGGCGTAGAAGAGCACGAAGGTCGCCACCAGGGTGACGAGCACAACGCTGGCGGCCAGCGCGAGGCGGCGCGCGATGTAGATCAGCATGGGGTGTCCTCACGGCGCTGTTCCAGGGTCAGCCGTGGGGTGTGGGCGCAAGCCCACACCCCACCACTCGAGACGCGTCTCCCAGTCGTCAGACCGGGCCGGTGGAGCGACTTACTGGTCGACCCAGATGCCGTCGAGGATCGGCATCCCGTGGTTGGCATCGTTCAGCACGTTGTGCACCTTGGTGCCGAACGTGAAGTTGCCCTTGTCCCAATACCACGGCAGGACGGGGACGTAGTCGGTCAGGAGCATCTTGTCGAACTTGCCCCACTCGGCGCCCTGGTCGGCGATCTTGAGCTTCTGGATCCGCGCCATCTCAGCATCGAGCTTCGGGTCGGAGAGGTTGCCCCAGTTGGTCCCACCCGTCGAGAGCTGGGTCGAGGACACGGTGGGTGGGAAGATCGAGTCCGCGGACGGCCAGTCGAAGCACCAACCGCCGGCGGGCGACTGGCCCATGTTGGTCGGGGCGTCGGGCTTCGACACGAGCTTGCGGCGCTCCTTGTTCGGCACCCCGAGGTCCTTGACGGTGAAACCAGCCGCCTGGAGCTTGGTCTTGCGGATCTGGTTGATCGTCTGGGCCTTGTTGCTTGGGTCGTCGTTCGTGTAGTAGTAGGAGAGTTCGAAATTCTCCTTGCCTGCGGCCTTGAGCATCTCCTTGGCCTTGGCCTGGTCACCGTTGCCCTTGCCATCGAGGCCGGGGACCGTGAAGTCGAGCCAGCCCGGGATCTGCGGTGGGATCAGGCTGTGCGCTGGCGTCTGCGACACCTCGGTCCCGCCGTTGGCCTTGTTGATGTCATCCCACGGGTAGGCGACCGCGAGGGCCTTGCGGACCTCAAGGGGCATCTTGCGGGTGTCGAGGTTGACGGCGACGGTGCACGACGACGGCCCGCTGACGAACTGCTTCGCCTTTGCGCCGGTGACCTGGTCGATCAGGGAGGAGTCGACGCCGTCCCAGTTGAGGCTCGTGGCGTCGACGCCGTTGCTCGCGAGGATCGCCGTCTGGGTCTTGACCTCGTCGACGCCGAACTTGAAGTCGTAGCCGTCGAGGTACTGGGTGCGGGCCGGGTCGCTCGAGGCGTCCCAGTTGGGGTTCTTGACCAGCTTGAGCTCGGAACCCTGGGTGAACGACTCGATCATGTAGGGACCCGTGGAGAGCGCCTTCGCGCCGTAGGACGTGTCCTTGGTGTCCTTCGCCTCCGGGATGGGCGAGACCTGGGTGAAGGTCGTGAAGTAGGGGAGGGTCTCCCACTGCTTCTCGAGGTGGAACACCACGGTCGAGTCGTCGGTGGCCTCCACGCCGCCGAAGGTGTCACCGGACTTGAACGGGCCCTTGTAGTCGGCGCCGCCCTTGAGGAAGTCGACCTGGTAGGTCGGACCGGTGTCGGTGAAGGCGAAGGAGCGCTTCACGGCATACGCGACGTCCTTGGCGGAGACCGCCGAGCCGTCGCTGTACTTGATGCCCGGCTTGAGCTTGAAGGTCCAGGTGAGGCCGTCGGCGGAGACCTGACCGAGGTCGGTCGCGAGGTCGGGCACGAGCACCTGCTTGCCGTCGCGCTGGACGAACTGGGTCAGCGACCGCATCGTCAGGCGGGTCATGATGATGCCGGTGTCCTGGTAGAACTGCGCGCTGGGGTCCATGTCGGCCGGCGTCGTGGAGTAGGGGACGGTCAGGGTGCCGCCCTTCTTGGCGCCCGCCACCTCGGGAGCGGGCCCCTTGGCGTTGGGGTCGAGCGACGCGGCGGCGGTGTCGACTGCGCCCCCCTGGGTGCTGTTGCCCGACGAGCCGCTCGCGTTGTTGGCCGGTGCAGAACACGCTGCAACGAGGCCGATTGACGCAGCAGCTCCCACGGCGAGGACGTGAGTCCAGCGCATATGTGATCCTCTTTCATCTGCAGTCCCGACGACGTGTGGTCGGGAGCTTCGTGACGGTGGCGGGAATCCGCTACCGACGGGTGTTGGGGTCGAAGGCGTCGCGGATCGCCTCGCCGAGCAGGCTCAGGGCCAGGACGAGGATGGCGATCGAGGCGACGGGCGGCCACAGGAAGAGCGGGTAGGCCGCGTAGGTGTTCTGGGCCAGGGCGACGGTCCGCCCCCAGGACGCAGTGGGCTCGACGAGCCCGGCGCCGAGGAAGGACAGCGTTGCCTCGGCGGTGATGTAGGCCGGGACGGCGATCGACGCGGAGACGATGATCGGGCCGACGAGGTTGGGCAGGATCTCGCGGAAGAGGATCTGCCGGGTCGGCACGCCGATGACTTTGGCGGCCTGGACGAACTCCCGCTCCCGCAGCGAGAAGACCTCGCCGCGGATGAGCCGGGCGAGCCCGATCCACCCGAAGAAGATGAGCACCCCGATGAGCACGGCGAAGCGCACGGTGGATGTCTGCTCCGACGTGAGGATCTGGCCTCCGCCGACGCGGTTCGTGACGATCGGGACGAGCGCGATGACCAACAGCAGGTAGGGCAGGCTCAGCAGCAGGTCGATGACCCAGCTGATCACCTTGTCGACGACGCCGCCGAGATAACCCGCGAGGAGTCCGAAGATGATGCCGAACATGGTGGAGGCGATGGCGGCCACGAAGCCGATGACCAGTGATGGTCGGGAGCCATAGGCCCAGAGGGCGAAGAGGTCACGGCCGGTGCGTGGCTCGACGCCGAACCAGTGGTCGGCCGTCGCGCTGATCAGCGGCAGGGAGTTGCGTGCAGAGATCAGGTCGGAGTGATAGGCGTTGAGCGTCTCGCCCTCCAGCGCGACGAGCAGCGGAGCGAAGACCGCCACGAGGACGAAGAAGACGAGGACGGCGAAGCAGCTGGTGGCGAGTCTGTCGTGCCGCAGTCGCTCCCATGCGATCTGCGACGGGGACCTGCCAGAGCGGTGGTCGTCACCCGTGATGCCGGGATCCGGCTCGAGGGCTGTCCCGATGCTGTCGGTCACCACCACCGAGGGTCCAAGCGACAAGATCGACTCTCCGTCCTGGTTGGGGAGGCTGGCTACTGCGTCGGGGACTGGCTGGCTACTGCGTCGGGAACTGGTCGTCTCCTTGGCCGTCAGGGCTGGTCATGCAGCCCGCGTGAGTCGCACCCTGACACACAAATGTCGGTGTTGAGCGGATACGTGGCCCTAGCGATGACAAATCGTTACCGGGTAGGGCGTCACGACACGTATTTGTGACGTTGACGGTGGCGTGGCGCTGTGACGTGGATGGTGAGATGTGGACGCCGTCCTGGGCACTCCTCAGTGACCCCGCAGGCGGTCCTTGAGCCACGCGAGGCGCACCGAGAGCCGCTCCTCGAACCCGCGACCGGTGGGCCGGTAGTACTCGGTCGTGCCGGCCAGATCGTCGGGCAGGTACTGCTGGGCGACGACGCCGTCCTCGCCGTCGTGCGCGTAGCGGTAGCCGTCGCCGTGCCCCAGCCGAGCGGCCCCGGCATACCCGCTCCCCCGCAGGTGGACCGGCACGGGCCCGCCCTTGCCCGCCCTGACGTCAGCGATGGCCTCGTTGATGCCGAGGTAGGCGGCGTTGGACTTCGGCGCGAGCGCGTTGTGGACGACCGCCTGGCCGAGGATGATCCGCGCTTCAGGCATGCCGATCTGGGCCACGGCGTGCATCGCCGCGACTGCCGTCTGCAGCGCAGTGGGGTCGCCCATGCCGACGTCCTCGCTCGCCGCGATGACGATGCGGCGGGCGATGAACCGGGGGTCCTCCCCCGCCTCGAGCATCCGCGCGAGGTAGTGCAGCGACGCGTCGACGTCGCTGCCGCGCATCGACTTGATCAACGCGCTCGCGACGTCGTAGTGCTGGTCACCGGCGCGGTCGTAGCGCACGGCTGCCTGGGCCACCGCCTGCTCCACCTGCGCCAGACTGATCTGCAGGGGAGCATCGGTATGCCGTCCGGCCGGCTCGGCGTCCACGGCCACCCCGGCGGCCGCCTCGAGCGACGTCAGGGCCCGCCGCGCGTCCCCGCCCGCCATCCGGACGATGTGCTGGCGGCCGTCGTCGGTCAGGGTGTGCTCGCCGGCCAGCCCGCGCGGGTCCACGAGGGCGGCGTCGACGACCTCGACGACCTCCTCGTCGGAGAGGGGCCCGAGGGTGACGAGCACCGAGCGCGACAGCAGCGGCGAGATGATGCTGAAGGACGGGTTCTCCGTCGTCGCGGCGACGAGGATGACCAGCCGGTTCTCGACCGCCGGCAGCAGGGCGTCCTGCTGCGCCTTGGTGAAGCGGTGGATCTCGTCGAGGAAGAGCACCGTCTGCCGACCGTAGAGGTCGCGGTCCCTTGTCGCGGCGTCCATGACCGCTCGCACGTCCTTGACGCCGGCGGTGACCGCCGAGAGCTCGACGAACCGCCGCTCGGCAGCGGTCGCGACGAGGTGGGCAAGGGTCGTCTTGCCCGTGCCGGGGGGGCCCCAGATGATCGCCGACAGCGGACCGGCGGTGCCGCCGCTGCCCTCGATGAGACGCCGCAGCGGACTGCCCGGCCGCAGGGCGCTGGCCTGGCCGCGCACCTCGGCCAGGGTGCGCGGACGCATCCGCACGGCGAGCGGCGGGACGCCCGCACCGGACGGGTCCGGCGTGCCCTCGGTGCGGGCCGCCGCGAACAGGTCCTCGCCACCGACCTCGCTCATCGCGCCGACCGTCCTCACCTGGGTCCTGCGGGTCCGGGCGGGCATCCGTGCACGCGCCCCACGGTGCAGGCTATCCGCAGCCGGGGCCCGGTCCGGGACCGAGCGGGACGGCGTGCGAGGCTGGCCCGGTGCCCGACAGCGTCCCCACCCGCGTGACGCGACTTGCCCGGCTGGGCGCGACGTCCGCACGCCACCCCTGGCGGTTCATCGCCACCTGGGCCGTGCTGAGCGTCGTCGCCTTCGCGGTGGCCGTCGGCGGGGTGACGGGCGAGTCCCTCTTCGAGCGGTTGCAGTCCGGCTCGCCCTCGGGCCCCGGTGAGGCCCGGGCGGGCAGCGACCTGCTCAGCCGTTCCGAGCCGACGCTCGAGACCCTGATGCTCCAGGTCCGCGGCGCCGACCTGGTCTCCCCGGACGGGCAGCGGGCGGCCGCCGCCGTCCAGGCCGCCGCCGCCACGGCCACCTTGGCCACGATCCCCGGGGTGGGCTCCGTGACGTCGCCCCTGCTGCTGCCCGAGGGGGTCACGAACCCCCAGTCGGTCCCCCTGCTCTCCGGGGGCACCCCGACTGCGGGCGGCTTCATCACCGTGGCCCAGTTCAGGCCGGGCCTGACCAAGACGGAGCAGGCCGCCGCCGACGCGGCCATCCGCTCGTCCTTCGACGGCATCGTCGCGGCCCTGCCCGGCGCCACCGGCGAGGTCGGCGGGGTCACGCCGCTCGTCGACGCCATCACCTCGCAGGTCGAGACCGACCTGCGGGCCGGGGAGGGCATCGCCCTGCCCTTCTCCTTCATCCTGATGGTCTTCGTCTTCGGTGGCTTCGTCGCGGCCGGCATGCCGATCATCGGCGCCGTCACCGCGATCGGTGGCGCGCTCGCGTCGCTCTTCGCCTTCTCCCACGTGATCAGCCTCGACGCCAGCGTCGTCAACGTCGTCACCCTCCTCGGGCTCGGTCTCTCGATCGACTACGGCCTGCTCACCGTGAGCCGGTTCCGCGAGGAGCTTGCCGTCATCGGCGCGGCTGACCACGACCATCGGCGGCACCGCTTCAGCCGTGAGGAGGTCGTGACGGCGACGTCCCGCACGGTCGCCACTGCCGGGCGGACCGTGCTCTTCTCGGGGCTGACCGTGGCCATCGCGCTGGCCGGCCTGCTCATCTTCGACGCGGAGATCATGCGGGCCATCGGCGCGGCCGGGGTCTCGGTCGTCCTCGTGGCGCTCGTCGTCGACCTCACGCTCATCCCTGCCCTGTGTGCCGTCGGCGCCCGTCGCCTCGTCACCCGCGGTCGGGGTGACGCGCCGGACCGAGGGGTCTTCTCCCGGCTCGCGAGCATCGTCCAGGCCCGGCCGGTGACGATCATCGTCGTTACGCTGGCTGCGCTGACCGCCCTGGCCTGGCCGGCGACGTCGATGCGGCTCACCTCGTCCGGGGCCGGGCTGTTGCCGGTGACCTCCCCCGAGCGGGTCTTCTTCGAGCGGCTTGCGCGGGACTACCCGCAACTGAGTGCGCCCAACGTCACCGTCGTTGCCCGCGCGCCGCTGTCCGAGGCGCAGGCGTGGGCGAACTCAACGGTCGCGGCCCTGCCGGGTGTGCAGCAGGCGATGGCTCGTGCCGTGACACCCGATCTCAGCGCCGTCGCGATCCGGGTCAGCGGGGGGCAGGAGGGGCCGCAGACCGAGGACGTCATCACGGCGATCCGGTCCGACCGGCCGGCCTTCGAGACGTTCGTTACCGGACCGGCGGCCGACCAGCGCGACTTCCTCTCGGGGATGGCCGTCCGCGCCCCGTATGCCGCGGGCCTCGTCGTCCTCGGGACGTTCGTGCTGCTGTTCCTCATGACCGGCTCGGTTGTCATCCCCTTGAAGGCCCTGCTGCTCAACGTCGTCTCGCTCGGAGCCGCGCTCGGGGTCCTTGTGCTGGTCTTCCAGGACGGCCACCTCGAAGGACTCGTGGACTTCACCTCCGTGGGGGCGATCGAGTCCCTGATCCCCTTCCTGGCGTTGGCCTTCGGGTTCGGGCTGTCGATGGACTACGAGGTCTTCCTCCTCGCCCGCATCGCGGAGCTCTATCGCCAGGGGCTGCCCAACGACCAGAGCGTCGCACTCGGGCTGCAGCGCTCCGGACGCATCATCACCTCGGCAGCGCTGCTCGTCATGATCGTCTTCGCCGGGTTCGCCGCCGGAAAACTGTTGGTGATCAAGGAGATCGGCGTCGCCCTCGTCGCTGCGGTGGCGCTCGACGCGACCCTGGTCCGGATGCTCCTCGTGCCCGCGACGATGACCCTGCTCGGCCGGTGGAACTGGTGGGCGCCCCCTCCCCTGCGGCGCTGGCACGAGCGACACGGCATCGCCGAGTGACCGGGATGACGCCCCCACCCGACGGACTGATCGAGGGACAGGGACGCGACGGGCGCGTCGCAGCCAGGGGTCAGCCGGTTTGTCCGCCACGACGCCTTCGTGGACGACCGACCCCACCTGGTATGCCGTGCCCGGCGCCGTCGGCTCCTCCGGCAGCAGCCTCTCCGGTCACCTTTCCTGGACCCTTCTCGGTGAGCGATTCGCGAACGCGAAGGCAAAGGCGCAGCGTGCGCTCTCCGAGAGCGACGTGGGAGCCCCCTTTGGGGCATTCGCAGACGACCTGCTCGTCGCCGATCTGGGTATCGGCCGATGCGGTACAACGGCGTGCTACCAGAGCGTCGGCACCGACGAGGAGCACCGGCGGCGCGGGCTGGCGTCGCACCTCCTCGGCGTTGCCGCTCGGTGGGCCGCTGACCAAGGCTGCGACCGATGGGTCATCGTCACCGAAGCCACCAACCCGGCCGGACGCGTCTACCGCAGCGTGGGCTTCGAGCCAGACGTCGGCAGCGTCCTGGCGTACCGCAAGCCGCCCCGGTAGGGCACGCCCCAGCAGATGAGCCATCACTGCGTCGGATCCGATGACCTAACCGACAACGCACTCATAGGCGCGGATAGTGCGCTCTTGATGCACCGATGACGGATCGTCATCTGGCACTTTGCGGCGACCGCCGTGCGTCGGGGGCGCCGCGCCGATCGGTGCCGCAGGCCGTTCGGTGAACGGTCCCCGTGCTTCGGAGGTGTCGGCGGGTGACGCCGGAGCGGGCTCGTCAGGGCAGTTGCGTGTGCGAGGCTGGGGACATGGCTAACGAGGCGGTGGACATCACCGAGAGGCTGTCGTTGTTCTCCGAGCACTGGTCGCCGAAGGTGGTGGCCCGACTCAACGACTACGAGATCAAGGTCGTGAAGGTCAAGGGTGAGTTCGTCTGGCACACCCACGACGACACGGATGAGCTGTTCATCGTCGTTGCTGGTGATCTGACCATTCAGCTGCGCGATGGCGACGTGAGGCTCAGCGCCGGCCAGTTGTTCGTCGTACCGCGAGGTGTCGAGCACTGCCCGGTCGCGGATGGGGAAGTCCACGCACTGCTCATTGAGCCCACGGGTGTCGTCAACACTGGCAATGCGGGTGGCGCCTTGACCGCTGCCTACGACGACTCGCTGGCGTAGCTCGCGGCGGTGTCCGACGTCCCGCAGCAGGTTGCCAACGGGGACGCCCGGCCAACGACGAAAACTACCGAATCTGCCGGCGTAAGGAGGCCGGATCAGTCGGAGATGGTCGTCAGGAGATCGTCGAACATCCGGTCGAGCGCACCAACGCCGATGGACAGGTGGCCCTCGGCCTGCTGCAGTCGCGGCGTCGCGCCGGGGATGTGCGCGGCGAGCCATTGTCCATGGGCGAACGGCACCATCAGGTCCTCGCTGCCTTGCCACACGAAGGCGGGCACGGCGATCTCGGCCAGGCTGAAGCCCCACGGCGCGACGAAGGCGAGATCGTCGTCGACCCACCCGTCCACGCCAGTACGTAATCCCTCGGCGAAGTTGGCTGCCAGATCTTCGCCGAACTCAGCAGTCAGGACCGCGCGATCGACGTCGGGCAGCAGCGTAGCCATCCCCTCGATCAGGCCGGCTGCATCGGTGTTGCGCAGACCCACGGCCTCCGCTTCATTGCTGGGCCGGATCGCCTCCTCGCCCTGGAGCGCCAGGCCGAACTCGTCGATGTTCTGCTCGCCCATACCCTCGAGAAAGTTCAAGCCCTCCGCGTCATAAGGCGCGACGCCGGCGATGCAGAGGATGCCGGCGACCTGCTCGGGGAGGCGGGCGCCGGTCGCCAATGCATGCGGGCCGCCTCCGGACCAGCCGGCGACGAGACAGCGTGGGGTGCCGAGGTGCGCGAGCACGGCAGCGACGTCGGCCACAGCGTCGACGACCCTGCGCCCGGGCTGTCGCGTCGAGGCCCCGTAACCAGGGCGCGAGAACGTCACCAGCCGCAAACCCCGCTCGTGGGCTGCCCGCTGGATCGCTCGGAATTGGCGTACCGAGCCCGGAGTGCCGTGATGGAAGACCAGAGGTATGCCGTCTTCCGGCCCGGACACGTCCAGGTCGAGGGATCGTCCGTCAGACAGGTCGATGATCGTCATGTCCGCGATCGTGCCATGGACCGAGCGTCAACGTCCTCACATAGTTACTCAGTCCGTGCGTTCGATAGGGGATCCGTATGCGGTCACACTCCAGGTCCCTGTCGAGGATGAGCGCCCGGGCGTTCAGGCGGTCACGATGTCGGCGACGGGCATGTCGTGGAGGCGCCGGTCGGTCGTCACCAGATGACAGCCAAGCATGGTGGCGAGTTCGACATAGAGTGCGTCTGCCAGGCGCAGCCGGTGACGTCGTACCCAGGCGCCGAGGAGGAGGTCGTTGATCGCGTGCCACGTGATTGGCGCCGACGTCAACAGGGCCAGCTTGGTCTCGACGTCATCCGCATCGAGGTCGCCGGCCCGATGCAATCGTCCAAGCGCGGAAAGAACCTCGGCGTCGACGTGGGCCGGAGCGTGGAGATGGTGTCCCGCGACACGTCGGCCGACCGCCTGGCCCAACTCGTTGGCCAGCAAGAGATCGACCAGCGCCGACGCATCCACCACGAGCTCACCCATGCCGGGTCGGCGGCTCGTCGCGGATTTCGTCTAGCGCTTCCAGAGCTCGGTCGTGCGTCACGGCGCCGATTGACGTCAACCGCAGCGTTGACAGCCAGGAATCAGTCGAGCGCGCGGCGAGGGTCCGCCGAACCGCATCCTGCGTGACGGCAGAGAGGTTGAGACCAGCCTCTTTGGCCTGAGCCGCGAGTTCGTCGGGCAAGTACACGTTCAACCGAGTCATAACACACACTATACACACTTGATGGTGAGGATCGTTTCCGTTGCGCGAGAGTCGCGTGTTTCTTCCAGCCGGGCTACACCTTGATGGCCCGACTGGCTGAGCGTGCTCGCCCCCCTGGGCCTACAGACCGGCCGGGAGGTGTCCTGCTCGAGCTCGACGCCAAGGATTTCGCGCAGCCAAGGTCAGCTGAAGGTCCAGCGGGTGCGAACCGCCCACCATCACCGGCAGCGTCCGCAAGCTGGAGCCCGCAGGTTCGTCGTCCGCCGCCCGTCACCGACCGACGGCCGGGTCACCATGTGGCGGAGCTCAGCGATCTGGGTGCAAGCCCTGATACCTAGGCTCAAGGAGGCTGGCAGCAGCTCGCCGAGCAAACCGTCGCCGGCCTCACCTCGACCCCGCTCGATCAGCTCACCGATGTGCTTATCGACGTCGCAGCGGGCCGAACGGGCCACCGACACGCACGCTGCTTGCGCCGCTGTGGCACAAGATGACGTCGCCGTCCCGCAGCAGGTTCGCTTGCGGGACGGCGCCGCTCGTGCGGCGGCTGAGACCACCTCGTCAAGTTCGGCGACGGTCTGGGCGCGATCCTCGGGCGCCGTGGCATATCTGAGCCGTAACCAGTCAGCGCGGTGCACAAGCCCCTGAGCTGGTCCGGGGGTTGTCGTTCGGGTCGGTCGCGAACCGGTACGAACGCTACCGGCTCGACTACCCCGACGAGTCGGTCGACGCGGTGTTGCAGTGGCCGGACGACCCCTTCGTTCCGCGCTCGAGGTCGGTGCCGGTACCGGGAAGGCGACCCGCCTGTTCGCCTCGCGAGGCATCGAGGGTCACCGCCCTCGAACCCGACGCGGAGATGGCCCACGTGCTCGAGCGAACGACTTGCGGATATCGGGTGGAGCCGGTGGTGACCACCATCGAAGAATTCGGAACTGCTCGCCACTTCGACATGTGTATGCGGCGGCGGCCTGGCACTGGACCGACCCGGCGCGCAGATTGTCCGCGCCGTCGAGATGCTCGTTCCCGGAGGTGTGCTGGCACTGTTCGGCATGCCGGCCGAGCTCAAGGACCCGGATCTGTTCGCAGCCGTCGACGAGATCGAAAAGCAGGTGCTGCCCGACGACAATCCAGCCGTTGTCTACCCGTGGTCGGTCCACGACATGGCGTTGGAGCACGGCCCGATCGATGTCGCGCGGAGCGACATGCCTTGTGTCCGTGACGACGGCTGCCGCGGACTTCGTGGATCGACTGGCCACCGTCTCGGCGCTTACCTCATGCTGAGCCCTCAAGCACGTGCCGACGCCCTGCACTGAGTCCGCGCGGTGCTCCCCGACCGCTTCGACATCGACGCCACGGTGCGACTGTCCCCGGCTCGACGGGCCTGACCGCCGCCCGAGACCTGCGGGCTTCCACGTTTCATGTCCGGGGGGCATCCGGACGCGCGACGCTGTACACCGGGGCACGCGGGGCCGGAAAGACCGTCATCCTGAACGCGGTCGAGGACCGCGCGAAGGAACGCGGCCTGTCGTCGTGCAGTACACCCGCCCCCGAGTTCGCGCGGCTGGCCCGCCGCTACGCCAGCGCCGGGATGCCGTCAGAGAGATGGGCCGCCACCGGGACGTGCGCGGGAGGTCGTGACGCGCCTTGACGGCCGAGGGCGACACTCAGCTGTTCTGGAGGTCGGTGACCGCGCGGGTCAGCCATTCAGTCATCAGGGCCCGTTCGGCATCGGTAAGTGTCGCCAGGTGGGGGACGACGGTCGCGAACGCGATGGTGAGCGCGGCGGTGCCGGATCCTGACGGGGCGGGGACATCGAGGAGGATCGCTCGAGCGACCGAGTCGAACATCGACTTCTCGAATGCAGGATCACGCTCGTGGGCCGGCTTCGACAGGATCGCCAGGATGGTGCCGTTGCCGGCGGCGTGGAACATCTCGGTCGCGCGCTGCTCATCGACCCGCAGCATTCCGGCAGCGGCGAGTCGATGCATCCGTGCACGCAGGACCCGTTGGCCGGCGCCGATGGCAGGTGACTGCCGGCTTCGCGTCTGCGCGTTGAGCAGGACATACAACTCGGCGTTGGCGAGCCCGAACGCGACGTGCCTCAGCCAGCCGCTGCGCAGATCGGCACCGAGGTCAGCGTCCGGCGCCCCGAGTCGGTCGGGTTTCGCGGCGACGTAGGTCTGCATGACGTGCTCGGCCACAGCATCGAGCAGCCCGTCCTTGTCGCCGAACAGTCGATAGATCGTGGGGGCCTGCACGTCGGCCGCGTGCGCGACGGCTCGCGTGGTGACCCCGGCCATCCCCTGCTCACGCAACAGGCGGGCGGCCGCGCCGACGATCGTCGCCCGCGTGTCCGCCCGAGCCCCTGTCGCCGCCACCTCGGTCACGACCCAACGATAACAGCAGACTGTTAGCATCGCCAATTCGATGATACGCTAAACATGTTTCCAACGATAGGGTGTCGATGCTCATTGTGACCGGAGCCACCGGGCGCCTTGGTTCCCAGATCGTCGATCGACTCCTCGAGCGCGTCCATGCAGACGAGGTCGGCGTAAGCGTTCGCGACGTCGGCAAGGCCGCGGCTCTCGCCGAGCGGGGGGTGCGGGTGCGCGGCGGCGACTTCACCGATCCGCCCACCCTGGCGGCAGCGTTCGAGGGCGCCGATCAGGTCCTTGTCGTGTCGGCCGCCATCCGCGGTGGCAGCGCGTTCGAGGCCAACCGCGCAGCGATCGACGCGGCCAGCGCCGCCGGGGCGCGACGCATCCTCTACACCAGCCACCAGGCCGCGTCACAGGACTCGCTGTTCCCCCCACAACAGGTGCACGCCGCGACTGAGCAGTACCTGACGCAACTCGGCATATCGTTCACCGCCCTGCGCAACGGCTTCTACGCCAGCACGCTCGGCATGTACCTCGGTGACGCGTTCACGACCGGCACCATCGTCCTGCCGGAGGACGGGCCGGTGTCGTGGACGGCGCACTCCGACCTGGCCGAGGTCGCCGCCATCGCGCTGAGCGACGAGAGTGCGCTCGACGGCGTCACCCCGCCACTCACCGCACCGGACATGCTCGACTTTGCAGCGGTCGCCGACCTCATCAGCGACATCACCGGGCGCCCCATCACCCGCGTGGTCGCCGACGATGCGGAGTGGACGGCCTCAGCGATCGAACGCGGCATGCCTCCGCAGGCCGCTGACTTCTCCCTCGGCATGTTCCGCGCCGCCCGCCGAAACGAGTTCGCTGTCACCGGACCGACGCTGGCGACGATCATTGGGCACCCGCCCACATCGGTGCGCACCATCCTCGAGAACCTTGCAGCCCCAGCGTAGAAGATCTTGAGGACAGCCCCAGCACGGCCCGGCGAGCGGCGCCGTGGCGCGGCGCGGCTGGGTCCACTGCCTTGCCGCTCCAGCGAGCTCTGACGGTCAGTCCCGCGGGTCGCCTGGCGTCCGCTCATCGTCGGCGGCATTGGGCTTGGCGTCGACGCCCGCGTCCCGGCGCTGCTCCGGGGTGATCGGCGCCGGCGCGCCGGTCAGCGGGTCGAACCCGCCACCGGACTTGGGAAAGGCGATGACCTCGCGGATCGAGTCCATCCCGGACAGGAGGGCGCAGATCCGGTCCCAGCCGAAGGCGATGCCACCGTGGGGCGGAGCCCCGAAGGCGAAGGCGTCGAGCAGGAACCCGAACTTCTCCTGGGCGTCCTGCTCGGACAGGCCCATCACCGCGAAGACCCGCTCCTGGATCTCGCGGCGATGGATACGGATCGAGCCGCCGCCGATCTCGTTGCCGTTGCACACCATGTCGTAGGCGTAGGCGAGCGCCTCTCCCGGCGTGGTGTCGAAGGTGTCCTCGAACTCCTGCTTGGGCGACGTGAAGGCGTGGTGAACGGCGGTCCAGGCGCCGGAGCCGACGGCGACGTCACCCGCGGCGACGGCCTCACTGGCCGGCTCGAAGAGCGGGGCGTCGAGGACCCAGAGAAAGCTCCAGGTGCCCTCGTCGACGAGCCCGCAGCGCGTGCCGATCTCGAGCCGGGCCGCGCCGAGCAGACCGCGCATCGGCTTGGTCGCGCCGGCACCGAAGAAGATGCAGTCGCCGGCCAGCGCCCCGACGTGCGCCGCGAGCCCGGACCGCTCCGCGTCCGTGAGGTTCTTGGCCACCGGTCCGCCCAGCTCGCCGTCCTCGCCGACAAGCACGTAGGCCAGGCCCTTGGCGCCGCGCTGTTTGGCCCACTCCTGCCAGGCGTCGAGCTGCTTGCGGGGCTGCGACGCGCCGCCGGGCATGACGACGGCGCCGACGTAGTCCTGCCGGAAGACGCGGAACGTGGTCTCGGAGAAGAACTCCGTGCAGTCGGTCAGCTCCTGGGCGAAGCGCACATCGGGCTTGTCGCTGCCGTAGCGGGCCATCGCGTCGGCATACGTCAGCTGTGGGAACGGTGTCGGCAGCTCCACCCCGATCAGCCGCCACAGGGACACCGCGATCTCCTCGGCGAGCGTGATGACGTCGGCCTGCTCGACAAAGCTCATCTCGACGTCGAGCTGGGTGAACTCCGGCTGCCGGTCGGCGCGGAAGTCCTCATCCCGATAGCAGCGGGCGATCTGGTAGTAGCGCTCCATGCCCGCGACCATCAGCAGCTGCTTGAACAGCTGGGGGCTCTGCGGCAGGGCATACCAGGACCCCGGCTGCAGGCGTGCGGGCACGATGAAGTCCCGGGCGCCCTCCGGCGTCGAACGGGTCATCGTCGGAGTCTCGATCTCCACGAAGTCGTGCCCCGCCAGGACCGTCCGCGCCGCGGCGTTGACCTTCGACCGCAACCGGATCGCGTCGCCCGGCGCGGCCCGCCGCAGGTCGAGGTATCGGTACTTCAGCCGGGCCTCCTCGCCCACCGTGATCCGCTCGTCGATCTGGAACGGCAGCGCGGCGCTGGGGTTGAGCACCTCGAGCCGCGCCGCGACGACCTCGATCTCGCCGGTCGGCAGGTCGGTGTTGGCGTTGCCCTCGGGACGCGCCCGCACCTCGCCGGTGACCCGCACGCAGTACTCGTTGCGCAGGTCGTGGGCCTCACCCTGGGCGAGGACCTCGTCACGCACGACGACCTGCGAGACGCCCGACGCGTCGCGCAGGTCGAGGAACGCCACTCCACCATGATCGCGCCTGCGGGCGACCCAGCCCGCGAGCGTGACGGTCTGGCCGGAGTGGTCGGCGCGCAGGGTGCCGGCCTCGTGAGTGCGGAGCACGGAGGATCCTTCTGGTGGGTGGAGGGGGCCTGTGCCGGGCCCCGGTCGGGCGGACGGCCCGCCCATCCTACGGACTCGTGCGGGGGCCCTTCGACTCCATTACTCCCCGGCCGCGGGCCCGGTGGGCCCGGTGGGTCGCCAGGTCGACGACCGCCGCACCGCGACGACCAGCGCCCGCGCGAGCATCCAGCGGGCCCGGAGGATGACCCGCAGGCTGCGCCAGTGCAGCGGGGTCTGGTTGGCGTCGTGCAGCCGCCGGGTCACCGAGGGGGGCTCCAGGTGGGTCATCTGCCGGTGGGTGTTGCCGACCAGCGCGAACCAGAGGTCGTGCGACTCGTCCACCCAGGCGGGGATGGGCAGTGCGGACGACAGGATGTCGCGGCGCAGCCCCATCGCGCACCCGGTGTAGCACCGCACTCCGATCATCGTGGCCACGACGTTGGCCACGTGACGCGTCGAGTCGCTCGCCCGCAACGGCCAGCGCGGGGGCTTCAGCGGCTCCCCGAGGACGGCGACGCTGGTGGCGACGACCGCCGTCGACGCGAGGGCGTCGAGCATCGCCTCGAGGCGGCCGGGGACCCACACGTCGTCCTGGTCGGAGAGCAGCACGAACGCCCCGCGACTCAGGGTCATCGCCCGCTCGAACGCCCGGACGTAGCCAACGTTGATCTCGTTTCGCACCAGCCGGATCCGCGGGTCCCCGATGGCTTCGACGACGGCAACCGTCTCGTCCGTGCTGGCGTCGTCGACGACGACGACCTCGTCGTGCGCCCCGAGCTGCTCGAGGATCGAGGCGAGCTGTTCCCCGATGTGGGCGCCCCCGTCGTGCGCGGCCAGGCAGACGCTCGCCCGCACGGTCGGCGCGTCAGGCATCCGCGCTCGCGGCCGGCTCCCCGTCGACCGCCCGGTATGCCGGGTGCCAGGGCCAGGGCTCGTCGCGCCCCCGCAGTGTGGCCCAGCCCCGTTGCTTCGCACCCCAGGCCGCCATGATGCCGACCACGGCGCCGGGGTTGTGCACCCGGCCAGCCAGCACCGCGGCATACGCGTCGTCGAGCGGCACCCAGAGCCCACGGATCCCGGCCTCCTCGCCGCTGCGGGCGAACCCGTCGCCGCCGGCCGCCCGCACGTCGCGCGCGACGAAGACCCGCAGGACCTCGGAGAGGCCGCCGGGGGAGGAACAGAAGTCGATGAGGACGTCCCAGCGACCGGCGAGGAGGTCGACCTCCTCGAGCAGCTCCCGCGCGGCCGCCTCCCACGGGGGCTCCCCCGCGACGTCGAGCAGGCCGGCAGGCAGCTCCCACTCGGTGGCGCGGATCGGGTGGCGATACTGCCGGATCATCACGACGTGGTCGACGCCGTCGATGACCCTGAGCCCGACGACGACGACGGCGCCCGGGTGGTCGATGTACTCCCGCTTGACCGACCCGGCGTCCCCGAGGTCGACGGTGTCACGTCGCACGTCCCAGACCAGTCCGCGGTAGACGACCTCCGATGCCGTGACCGGTCGCCCGCCGACCTCGTCAACGAGGTCCTCGAAGGACCCGGTGGGCAGCTCCACCTCAACGCGAGGTGGCCGGGACGGACGCCTCGCCGACGGCCTCGACGTCCTCGACGGCCCCGTCGTCCCCGTCGAGACGCGCCCGGGGACGTTCGACCTCGACGAGCCGCTCCCCCCGCTGTCGCTCGAGGGCGGCCCCGACGAGTCCGGCGAAGAGCGGGTGCGCCCGGTGCGGCCGGGAGAGGAACTCGGGGTGGGCCTGGGTCGAGACGTAGTAGGGGTGCACGTCCGCGGGCAGCTCGACGAACTCGACCAGCTCGCGGTCCGGGGACAGCCCGGAGAAGACCAGTCCGGCGTCCTCCAGCTGCTGGCGGTAGCTGTTGTTGACCTCGTAGCGATGCCGGTGGCGTTCCTGGACCTCGCGCTGCCCGTAGGTCCGGGCGACGACGCTGCCCTCGGCCAGCAGCGCCGGGTAGAGGCCGAGCCGCATCGTGCCGCCGAGGTCGCCCGCGCCCTCGACGAAGGCCTTCTGCTCCTCCATCGTGGCGATCACCGGGTCCGAGGTGTCCGGGTCGAACTCGGACGACGACGCCCCGGTGATGCCGGCGACGTTGCGGGCGAACTCGATGACCATGCACTGCAGGCCGAGGCAGATGCCCAGGGTCGGGATCTGACGCTCACGGGCCCACTTCAGCGCCCCGAGCTTGCCCTCGATGCCGCGGACACCGAAGCCACCGGGGACGAGGACCGCGTCCACGCCACCAAGGGCCCGCTGGGCTCCCGCGTCGCTGCGGCAGTCGTCGCTGGCGACCCAGCGGATGTTGACCTTCGCGTTGTGCTGGAAGCCCCCGGCCCGCATCGCCTCGGTGATCGAGAGGTAGGCGTCCGGGAGGTCGATGTACTTGCCGACCAGGGCGATCTCGACGTCGTGCTCCGGGTCGTGGACCCGCTGGAGCATCAGGTCCCAGTCGTGCCAGTCGACGTCGCGGAAGTTCAGCCCCAACCGCCGGATGACGTAGGCGTCGAGTCCCGCGCGGTGGAGGACCTTGGGGATGTCGTAGATGCTCGGTGCGTCGGCGGCGGTGGCCACGGCTTCCACGTCGACGTCGCACATCAGCGAGATCTTGCGCTTGATGCCCTCGGGGATCTCGCGGTCAGCACGCAGGACGAGCCCGTCGGGCTGGATACCGACCTGGCGCAGGGCGGCGACGGAGTGCTGCGTCGGCTTGGTCTTGAGCTCGCCGCTGGGCGCGAGGTACGGCACGAGCGAGACGTGCAGGAAGAAGACGTTATCGCGGCCGATCTCGTGACGCACCTGACGGGCCGCCTCGAGGAACGGAAGCGACTCGATGTCGCCGACGGTCCCGCCGACCTCGGTGATGATGACGTCGGGCGCGTCCGGACGTCCGGTGGCCAGCTGGCGCATCCGCGCCTTGATCTCGTTGGTGATGTGGGGGATGACCTGGACGGTGTCGCCGAGGTATTCGCCGCGGCGCTCCTTGGCGATGACCTCGCTGTAGATCTGGCCGGTGGTGACGTTGGCCGAGCCCACGAGGTCGACGTCGAGGAAGCGCTCGTAGTGCCCGACGTCGAGGTCGGTCTCGGCGCCGTCGCCCGTGACGAAGACCTCGCCGTGCTGGAACGGGTTCATCGTCCCCGGGTCCACGTTGAGGTAGGGATCCAGCTTCTGCATCGTCACCCGCAGGCCACGCGCCCGAAGCAGGTGGCCGAGGCTCGAGGCCGTCAGCCCCTTGCCGAGAGAGGAGACAACGCCTCCGGTTACAAAGATGTGTTTCGTCTGCTCCGCCACGGGGTTGCAGTCTACTGTGACCCGGCGTCGGGCGCATACCAGGACACCCAGCGGATGGCCGTGGCCTCCCCGTCGGGCCAGGTCCGGGCCTGCTCACGACCGCGCCGGGACAGCCCGGCGCGCCGCTCCGGGTCGCCCAGGAGGTCCTCGACGGCCCGGGCCAGGGCATCGGCCCGGGCGACCGGGACGAGCACACCCGCCGCGCCGACCAGGTCGCGCAGCCCGCCCACGTCCGTCGCCACGACCGGGGTCCCCGCCGCCATGGCCTCCTGGACGACCAGGGCTCGGGCCTCCCAGACGCTGGGCAGGACGAGGATCGTCGCAGCCCGCAGCCATGAGGCAACGTCCGCGCTCGGGCCGACGAACGCGACCCCGGTGCCGAGCGCAGCATCCTCGAGCCGCCCCAGCAGGGCCCGGTCCCCGTCACCCACCACCGCCCAGACCACGGGCGTGCGCAGCGCCGCGGCGGCCGCGACGAGGACGTCGAGGGACTTCTGCGGGGCGACCCGCGAGATCGTCAGGACGAGCGGGAGCGAACCGTCGGCCCTGGGCAGGAGCGTGGCGGCCAGCGCCGCGCGATCGCCTTCGGACGGGAGCGGTTGGTCCAGGAGCCCGGGCACCCGGGGCGACGGCACGGGAGCGAGCTCGACCACGCGGGCGCCCAGGGCCACGGCGACATCGACGAGGTCGCTGCTCGCGCCCGTGACGAGGTCCGCCGACCGCACGACGAGGCCCTCGACCCCGGTGGCCAGCCGGGCCCGCGCGCCGCGGACGGGCACCGAGCCGGGCACGGTCACCGCGCCGGGCACGGAGCCGGACAGGGAGCTGTGCAGGGCGTTGTGCAGGGACAGGACGGACCGGGGTCGACTCCGTCGTCCGACCAGGGAGCAGGCGAGCGAGCAGGCGACGAGCGTGCCCGCCCGCAGGCCGTGGGCGTGGACGACGTCGGCCCCGGCCAGCAGTCGGCGCACCCGCGGCAGCCAGCGCACCCCCTCGCGGCCGGCCGGCCACCAGCGCAACGCCTCGTCCCAGCCGAACCGCTGCGCCGTGAGCGGATCGGTGACGATGACGACGTCGTGCCCGAGCCGTCGCAGGTCGGCCGTCAGCTGCCCGACATGGGTGCCGATGCCCCCGGTGCTGCGGCCGACGACCATGACGATCCTCACGACCGCCTCCGCGCCCGGGTGACGGCCGCCCCGGCCGCCCCGGCCGTCTCCTTGTCGGCGAGGGCGACGACGGCCCCGGCCACGAGCATCGCCGACAGGCCCGCCACCAGCCCCTGCACCACGGCCGGGCCGAGTCCGTCCACGGTCCACACCGTTGTCAGACCCAGCCCGGTTGCCGCGGCGAGCCCCGCCGCGCCCACGGAGACGATCGTGGTCCGGCGTAGTCCGCCCACGGCCGCGCTGCCCCAGGAGCGGGCCGTGGCCGCGACGAGGTCGAGCGCCGCGATCGTCATGCCGACGGAGCTCGCGAGTCCGAGGACGACGAGAGCGTGCGCGGGGTCACTTCCCGGGAGGACGAGGACCAACGGCACGGAGCCGGCAACGAGCCATCCCGCGGCGACGGCCGAGCCGGCGAGCAGGGGCCGACCGCGGACGTAGAGGGCACGGGTGAGCAGGGCCGCGACGCACAGAGACGGCAGCCCGGGGGCGAAGGCGAGCACCGCGTCGGGCATCGCCGCGAGCACCTCGCCGCCGGCGTTGGTCGACCGCCCGGCATCGAGGTTCGCGAAGAACTCGCCGATCGGTCGCGACACAGCGGCAAGCACGCCCGCTCCCACGGCCCCGAGCAGGAGTACGGCCCGCAGGCTGCGCGCCAGCACCGGGACGGCCGCGTCGTGCTCGGAGCCCGCCGCACCCCGGGCCGAGGCGGAGGTGGCCCCGTCCATCGTGGCGAGCGCCGGGAAGGTGGAGATCGCGAGCGGCACGGCGAGCACGGCATACGGGAGCAGGTAGACCGCCTGGACGTAGGTGTGGACGTTGAGGACCCCGGCCCCCGAACGGTTGGTGACGACGATCGTCGCGACGAGGGCGTACTGCTGGGCGAGCAGCGCGAGGATCCCCGCGCCCGCGAGGTGGCGGATCCGCGCGGCTGCGCCGGGCGGGAAGCCCAGGGTTGGGCGCAACCGGATCCCCGTGCGCCACAACGGGATCACGAGGGGAAGGCTGAGCATGACGACGCCGAGGGTGGTGCCGCCCGCGAGGGCGAGGGTCGCGGAGCCGGGGACGTCCGCGATGGACGTCGTCCCTGCCGCGAGGTGTCCGTAGGCCGCGTAGCTCGCGATGACGACGAGGCTCGACAGCAGCGGTGCCAGCGCCGCCGCGAGGAACCGGCGGTGGGCCTGGAGCACCCCGCCGAGCACGATACCGATGCCGTAGAGCAGCACCTGGGGGGCGAACAACCGCAACAGGTATGCCGCGAGCTCACCTCCCCCCGGACACTCCCCCTCGTCGACGAGCCAGCGTCCGATCGGCCCGGCGAGC
The DNA here is from genome assembly GCF_046595215.1 of Lapillicoccus sp. Taxonomy (NCBI): domain Bacteria; kingdom Bacillati; phylum Actinomycetota; class Actinomycetes; order Micrococcales; family Intrasporangiaceae; genus Lapillicoccus; species Lapillicoccus sp. The sequence goes on from NZ_JBKJPP010000070.1 coordinate 33,914, forward strand.
AGTGCGAGCAGGATCGTTGCCGGCGCGAGGAGGGTGACCGTCCAGGTGAGGAGCGCAGACCCGATCCGGTCGGCCTCGGCCGGTCGGCCCCGGCCGATCGCCCCCGCGACAAGGGGCACCGCGACCGCGGCGAGGGCGCCGCCCGCCGCCACCTCGAAGAGGACGTTGGGCAGGCTGTTGGCGGCCTGGTAGACCGTGCCGACGCAGGTCGCGCCGACGGACCTGGAGAACTCCAGCCAGCGGGCGAACCCGACGATCCGGGCCGCGAGGGTGACGAGGGCGATGAGTCCCGCCGCGGCGGCGATCCCGCGCCCCGTCCCGCGGTGCGCGCGTCCGGTCGATCCTGGTCCGGTCGATCCTGGTCCGGTCGATCCTGGTCCGGTCGATCCGCGTCCGGTCACGCCGCGTCCGGTCACGCAGGGACCTCAGGTGCCGCCCTCGTCGCCCGCCCCCACGCGTCGACCTCACGCAGCCCCGGCGTCGACTCGATCACCGCGGTGAAGCTGACCTTCTCCGAGACCAGGGTCAGGCTCGTGAGGACGGCGAGGGCGACGAGCCGGCCGCGACCACCGAGTCGTTCGATGAGCGCGACGCCGATGAGCGCGCCGGCGGCGTTCGCCCCGGTGTCCCCCAGCATCGAGACGCCCGCCAGGTCGCCCGGAAGTGCCGCTGCGGCGGCGCCCGCCGCCGCCGGCGCGGTCCGGGAGCCCCACAGCGCCAGCGGGCCGCTGAGGAGCAGGGTGGCCTTGAGGGCGCGGCCCGGGCGCAGGTCGAGGAGGTTGACCAGGTTGGCACTCCCCGCGACGACGGCACCTCCCACGACGAGGTCGAGGACGCCACGCAGCACCCCGGCTGGCTCGACCGCGGGCCGTACCGCGCGCAGCCACGCGGGTCGCGGCGGGACGGGGCGGCCGTCGCCCCGACGGGGCGCTTGCGCGCCGGCGAGCGCCGCCGCGGCGACGCCGGTGGCGGCGAGCCCGACGATCTTGACCGCGCCGGTCGTCACCCGACCGTGGGCCAGCGCCGAGAGGTGGCCCGACAGGCCCTTGCTGGTGGCGTCGCCGGCCAGGTCGTCGAGGGCCCCGAGGGCCCCTGCTCCGAGCGCCGCCAGCGCTCCCGCGAGCGACCCGCCCGCCACAGCGCCGGCCGCGGCACCCAGGACGAGCGAGGGACCTTCGAGGAGGGTGACGGTTCGGCCGGCGTGGTTGGTCCGGGTCCACCGGTCGGCGCCGCCGGGCGGTGACGACCCGAGGATGCGTGAGATCGCCGCGGTCCCGACCCCGGCGACCACCGCAGCGCACAACGCCCGGACACCCGTCCCGGCCCTCACCGGGATGGAGGCACGACGGCCTGCGCGTCCGAGGAGATCCCGAAGTGCCCCGTCGACCCGAGGCGCTGACGCGCCAGCGCGAGGACGATGACGCCGGCGCCGGTCATCGTGTCGGCGTGGTCCACCGTCGAGACCGCCTTGGACGCCTGCCCGTTCTTGCGGATCACGGTCACGAGGCTCGTCGTCTGCTCCTGCCCGACGGCCGTCGAGGGCGGGCCGGTGGCCGCGACGAGTCCCGCGGACTGCGTGTCCAGCGCCGTGGCGAGGCTCAGCAGGGTGCTGGACTGCGCGGTGACCGCCTCGGTGGTCCCGGCGATCGGTCCGGTGAGCATGACGGCGAGGTCGGCGCGCTGCAGGTCGCTCTGGCTGTAGTCGATGAACCCCGCGTCCTTGACCTTCCTCAGGGCGTCGGCGCCGGCGCCGAGTGGCTGCCCGGAGCCGCTGCCCGGCTGCCCGGAACCGCTGCGTGGGTGGACGAGCACCGTGGCGAGGACGTCCGCGAGCAGCGCGTCCCCTGTGTCACCGGTGGTGAGGCCGAGGACGGGAGCGACCTCGCTCGCGCTGGTGGCGCGCTCGCCGGCCTTGCCCGGGTCCCGGTAGTCGTCCTTGAGGGTGACGATGGTCGTGATCCTGGCGCCCCCCTGTGTCAGCGCCTGCTGCACGTCCTGCGAGAACCTGCCTGCCGCGTCGGGGCTGACCACGAGCGCCACCGTCGCGTCACCGAGCGCTCCGGCGAGCGCCGTCGGCGCGACGAGCCCGGCATACTGCTCCTGCGCCTTGACGGTCTTGGTGGCGTCGTCGAGCTGGGTCCGCAGCGTGTCCTTCTCCTGGCGGAGCTGGCTGACCTGGTCGGTGAGCTGGGTGCCAATGCTCCCCTGCAGCGGCCCGGCGCCGAGGACGATGCCCACGGCGAGCGCCAGGAAGATCGAGACGATCGAGACAAGGTGGAACCGGAAGTCGATCACGTGACGAGCCCCACGATCCATGACGAGATGTCGTCCCAGCGGGCAGCAAGGACCTGCAGCAGGGTCCGGCCCGCCGGGGTCGAGGCGAGGGCGACGAAGAGGGCGAAGAGCCCGACCACGAGCATGCCGACGAGCGAACGGGTCGGGATGCGGGCCCGGTAGAGCTGGCTCACCCCCTTGGCGTCGACGAGCTTGCCCCCGACCCGGAGCCGGGTGAGGAACGTGCTGGCCATGCCGGACCGGCCCTTGTCCAGGAACTCGATGAGGGTGGCGTGGGTGCCGACGGCCACGATGAGCTGGGCGCCGCTGTCGTCCGCGAGCAGCATGGCGACGTCCTCGCTCGTCCCGGTCGCAGGGAAGAGCACGGGCTCGATCCCCAGCGCCCGGACCCGCTCGAGGCCCGGCGCCCGACCGTCCCGGTAGGCATGGACGACGATCTCGGCGCCGCAGCGCAGCGTCGAGTCCGTGACCGAGTCCATGTCGCCGACGATCAGGTCGGGCTGATGACCGGCCTCGACGAGGGCATCCGCCCCTCCGTCCACCCCGATCAGGACGGGACGGTACTCACGGATGTAAGAACGCAGCGTCTTCAGGTCCTCCGTGTAGTGGTAGCCGCGGACGACGATGAGGGCGTGGCGGCCGTCGATCTGCGTCGTGATGTCGGGGATCCCCACGCCGTCGAGGAGCAGTTCGCGCTCCTTGCGGAGGTATTCCATGGTGTTGCCGGCGAAGGCTTCGAGCTGCACGGCGAGGCCTGCCCGCGCCGCATCCATGGCCTCCCGCACCAGCTCCTTGGTCAGCACGGTGCCCGTGGCCACGACCGCGTCCCCGAGGAGCAGGGTGCCGGCATCCAGGTGCGCCCGGTCGCCGTCCCTGAGCACCGCCATCACGTCAGTTCCTACGTCGTCGACCAACGGCACGCCCGCGTCGAGGAGGATGCCCGGGCCGAGGTTGGGATAGCGGCCGGACGTGGATCTTGCCGCGTTGACCACCGCGACCGGGCGGCAGGCGACGAGAGCCTCGGCGCTGACCCGGTCGAGATCGAGGTGGTTGATGACGGCGATGTCACCCGGGCGCAGCCGCTTGGTGAGGTCCTTCGTGCGGGCGTCGATGCGCACCGGGCCGCCCAGGTCGTGGGGGTCCGGCTCCTGGGCGCGACGGCGCCGGAGCGAGAGGGACATGGTGATCCATCGTGCCACGCAGAGCACGGGGGCCACGGCGGCGCTGGCGGTGAGTCGGTTTTCGGTCTCATGAGCTGCACGGCATACGTGTACTCACCCGGGGCCGGCCGCGCCCGTCGGCTCAGCCGCCGGTCGCCGGGGCTGCGGCCCGCCTCCGCCGCGTCCGCCGCGCGTCGGGGGCAGCGACGTCGGGGGCGGCGACGTCGGTGCCGGCGGCCCGGGCCCTCGTGGCCTGGTCGAGCAGCTCGCGCGCATGCTCGAGACCGGCGGCCGACCCCGCATCTCCGCTCATCATCCGGGACAGCTCACGCAGACGCTCGTCGTCCAAGACCCGCGTGACGCTGCTCGAGGTGACCCGGCCGTCGTCGTCCTTGCGGACGACGAGGTGACGGTCGGCAAAGGCGGCAACCTGCGCGAGGTGGGTGACGACGATGACCTGAGAGGTGCGGGCAAGGACGGCGAGCCGGGCTCCGACGTCGACCGCGGCCCGGCCCCCCACCCCGGCGTCGACCTCGTCGAAGACGAAGGTGGGCACGCCTCCGGCGCCGCCCGCGCCACTGACTACCTCGAGGGCGAGCATGACCCGCGACAGCTCGCCACCGGAGGCGGCCCTCGCGACGCTGCGGGCCGGGCTCCCCGGGTTGGCGGTGAGGAGGATCTCCACGTCGTCGGCGCCGTGCCGACCGAAGCGCACGGGCTCCCCGGCCACCGGCAGGCCCTCCGGGTCGGCGCGTGGGGTCACTGCGACGCTGATCCTTGCGCGGCCCATGGCCAGGTGCTGCAGCTCGGCGCTGACCCGTTCGCCGAAGTCACGACCGACCTCCTGTCGGGCGCTCCTCAGCGCCTCGGCCTCCGTCGAGAGCAGCTCCCGCAGCCGGACCGTCTCCTCGTCGAGCAGCGCAACCCGGTCGTCCGCGCCGAGGAGGTCGGTGAGGGTCACCGCCGCGTCCTTCGCCCACGCGAGGACGTCGTCCGTGGTCTCGCCGTACGCGCGGGTCAGCACCCCCAGGTCGGAGCGCCGTTGCTGCACCACCGCGAGCCGTCCGGGGTCGACGTCCGCGTCGGAGAGGTAGGAGGCGAGGTCCGCGGCCAGGTCTGCCGTGAGATAGCTCAGCTCCCCCGCCCGCTCGTCGAAGTCCTGCACGGCCTGGTCGTGCTCGATCATCGGTGCCAAGGCCGAGCGGACGGCCACCAGGCCCTCGCTGACGCTCGTCCGCGCGTCCACGACGGCCGCGTCCTCGCCGACCAGGACGGCGTGGGCCTGCTCCGCGGCGATCCGTAACCCGTCGGCGTGGGCCAGCCGCTCGTCCTCGGCCCGCAGCGCGGCGTCCTCCCCGGGCTGGGGATCCGCGGCCTCGATCTGGTCGAGCCCGGCCCGCAGGAGGTCGATCTCGCGGGCCCGTTCACGGCCCAGCCGGCGGAGGCGGTCACGTTCGCGGGTCGCCGCCGCGAGTGCGTCGAAGGTCTGCTGGTAGGCCAGCAGGGGCCTGCCGATGCGCGCGCCGCCGAAGCTGTCGAGCACCTCGCGGTGCTGATCACCCTGGCGCAGCCGCCACTGGTCCGCCTGACCGTGGACCGCGACGAGCATCTCGCCGAGCTCGGACAGCAGTCCGACCGGGGTGCTGCGGCCACCGACGTGCGCCCGCGAACGTCCCTCTCGCGTCACGGTCCGAGCCAGGACCAGGTCGTCGCTCACGTCGGCGCCCGCCTCGGCCGCGCGTTCTCGCGCGGGGTGTCCCTCGGGCAGGGTAAGGATCCCTTCGACGAGAGCCGCGGACGCGTCGGCCCGCACCAGCCCCGAGTCGGCTCGGGCACCGAGCAGCAGCCCGAGTCCCGAGATCACCATGGTCTTGCCCGCGCCGGTCTCGCCCGTCACGACGTTGAGGCCGGGGCTCAGCTCGAGGACGGCGTCGTCGATGACGCCGACACCCTTGATCCTGATCTCCTGGAACACACCGACACCCTACGGGCCTGCGGTGTCACCGATCTCGACCGTTGCCGCGCCAGCCGGCCACCGACAGGTCGAACTTCGCGACGAGCCGGTCGGTGAAGGGCGACGCGTTGAGTCTGGCAAGCCGCACTGACGTGTTGCTGCGGCAGACCTCGATCCGCGCCCCCGGCGGCAGGTCGACCTGACGCCGTCCGTCGCACCACATCACCCCGTGCCCCTGCGTCCCCCGGATCACCTCGACGGCCAGGCGCGACCTCGGCCCGACGACGACGGGACGGGCAAAGAGGGCGTGGGCAGAGTTGGGGACCATGAGGATGGCCTCGACGTCGGGCCAGATCACCGGCCCACCCGCCGAGAACGCGTATGCCGTGGAGCCGGTCGGGGTGGCGACCAGCACCCCGTCGCACCCCCAGGTCGACAGCGGCCGGCCGTCGATCTCAACCGTCACCTCGATCATCCGCTCCCGGGCTGCCTTCTCGACACTGACCTCGTTGAGGGCCCAGGACGACTCGACCCGGCGGCCGTCGTGGTGGACGACGACGTCGAGCGTCATCCGCTCCTCGACGACGTAGGTCCGCCGGACGATGTGGTCGACCGTTGCGGCCACGTCCTCGCACTCCGCCTCGGCGAGGAACCCCACGTGGCCGAGGTTGACCCCGAGCAGCGGGGCCTGCGTGCCCCGGGCGTGCTCGGCCCCACGCAGGATGGTGCCGTCGCCGCCGAGCACACAGACCAGCTCACACCCGTTCGTCGCCTGGGAGGGATCGGCGGTGACCACGGGCCCGATGTCGATGGAGGCGAAGGCTGCGGCCTCGTCCTTCGCCAGGGCGACCTCGATCCCGGCCTCGGTCAGGCGGGCGACGACGCCGCGCGCGATCTCGACGACCTCGGGGCGCGTGGGGTGGGCCACGAGGAGGATGCGGCGTGTCACGGTCGTCCCTTCACCTGCTCGATGAGCGCCTCGACGGCGTCGTGGTCCAGACCCTCACCGGGGCGTGGTGACATCCAGAGTAGGTACTCCCGGTTTCCGCCTCCGCCCCGGAGGGGACTACCGGTGAGACCGAGCACCTGAAGGCCCAGACTCGCCCCCACCCCGGTCACCTCGCGCAGGACCCTGGACTGCTCCACCCACGAGGTGACCACCCCGGTGCGACCGACCCGGTCACGGCCCACCTCGAACTGCGGTTTGACCAGGACGACCAGGTCGCCGTCGGGGCGCAGCTGCCCCCGCATCGGGGCGAGCGTGAGCTGCAGCGAGATGAAGCTGAGGTCAGCCACCACGAGGTCGAAGGGGGGGCCGAGCGCTCCCACGCGGACGTCCCGGATGTTGGTGCCGGAGCGTTCCTCCACCCTCGGGTCGTCGGCGACGGTCGGGACGAGCTGCCCGTGGCCGACGTCGAGCGCCGTGACGTGGGTCGCCCCGGATTCGAGGAGCACCTGCGTGAACCCCCCCGTGCTGGCACCGACGTCCAGGCAGCGCCGTCCCGCGATCGTCAGGCCCGACGCGCCAAAATGCTCCAGCGCGCCCAGCAGCTTGTGGGCCGCGCGACCGACCCACCGTTCGGGTTCGCTCGTGAGCAGGAGGGGCGTGTCGGCGCGGACCCTCACACCGGGCCTGGTCTGGGGTGCCCCGTCTACGGACACCGACCCGGCGACGATGAGGTCGCGGGCCTGGCCACGCGACCGGGCCAGACCACGCCGCACCAGCTCGACGTCGAGACGGGCACCGGCCCCGGGCGCGGTCACTCTCGGGTTCCCCACCCGCGCCGGTGGGGGGTCACTCCCCGCCCAGGTCGGAGAGCCGGCCCTGGAGCGTGCGGTGGAGCGTCTCACCGGCCTCGATCTGGTCGTCGAGAGAACCCGAGGACACGCTCTGCTCGAGCTGCGTCGTCGCTGAGTCGATGGCCGTGTCCCCGGTGCGCGGCGACGCCGCGACGGGAGTCGGAGACGCGACGTCCCCGTTGTCGACGTGGTCGTGCAGGGCGCTGTCGACGGCACCGAGGAAGGGTGTGGCGCGGGGGGTGGTGACGGGGACGTCGGGGCGGGCGTCCTCGCCGGGTCCTGGCTGATCTGTCATCAGGGCCGTTGCTCCGTCTCGGTGGTCTTCTGCGGCGACGACGTCTGGGGAGAGGCGGCGACGGGTGCTCTCGACGCGCTCTTCCGTGCCGCCCCTCGCTTCGTGGGTGTGCCAGACCTGCCGGTCGCCGCTGCAGTCTTGGTCGCCGCTGCAGTCTTGGTCGCCGCCGCTGTCCTGGTCGCCGCCGCAGACTTGCGGCTCGGCGTCGCCGCCTTGGTGACAGGTGCCGCCGCCGACTTTCGTCGGGCCCCTGCGCTCTTCTGCGCACTCTTAGTGACTGAGGCCGTCCTGGTGACCACGGCCTTCTTCCCGGAAGCCGCTCGCTTGGCGGACGTTGCGCCGGCGGATCCGCTCTTGACCGGACTGGCCTTCTTCGCCGCACCGGCCTTCTTCGCCGCACCGGCCTTCTTCGCCGGACCAGCCTTCCCCGGCAACGTCGTCCTCGGGGCAGAGGCCGTCCTGTTTGCCCCGGCGGGCGCCCTCACCTCAAACCCGTCGGTGCCGAGATCGTGCGCACTCCCGCGCACCACCTGACCGGTCAGGGCGCCGATGGCCGCCACCCCCGTCTCCGTCACCGATCTGAGCGCCGCGGAACCCAGGATCTGCTCGCGAAGCTCCTCGATGTCTGCCGAGAGCCTGGCCAGCCCGGCCCGGGCCCGATCGAGGTCAGCGGCCGGCACCAGCCCGGCCCGCTCCACCGCGTTCTCGACCTCCGACCGCACGAGCGCCAACAGATTCGCGCGATTGGTCGTTGCCGCGGCAAGAAGCTCATCGGCCAGTGCCGTCACCTGGGTCACCATTGGCGCCGACGTCACCGCCGCGGGCAGCATCAGCACCGCGTGGGCCGCCTCGGTGGCCTTGGCCCTCGAGAGCTCGGTCAGTCCTGAGGCGAGCTGGATGTAGCCACGGATCGCGTCAATCGCCATCTTTTTCCTCCGTCGTCATGTGGGAACTCAGGCTACTGCGCGAAGGACGTGGAACCTTCTCTAGCCAAGTCGGGATGTGAGGTCCTGCGCCGCCATCTCCAGTCGACCCCGGTCTGTCCCACCGACATCACGCAGAGTCAGGAGGGCGCGAGATCCCGCTGACAGCAGGGCAGATCGGGACGTCACCCGATCGACGCCCGCTTCCTCGGACACCGACACGAGGTCGTCGGCTGCCGGGTCGAGGTCGAGCCGGACTCGCGTGCTGCCGCAGCTCCACCAACCGTCTGACTGGCACACCACCTGCGCGGGGGCAGACAGGGCCCGCAGGTCGAACCCGACATGGGTCGGCGCGAGCCCGTCAGGCGATCGGACGAGCGACAGCAGGTCATCGACGCCCGTGAGCACCCACAACGAGTCGAGCCCCGCCCGCATCGCGCCGAGGATGTCCGTGTCGAGGCGGTCCCCCACAGCGAGCACGTCCCTCGGCGTCAGCCCGAGCCGGGACACCGACAGCTCATACAGCGGTGCCTCGGGCTTTCCGACCACGACTGGCTGTCGTCCGGTCGCGGTCACCACCGCCTCCACCAAGGTCCCGTTGCCGGGCGCGGGGCCACGATCGGTCGGCAGCGTCAGGTCACGGTTGGTTGCCACCCAGATGGCACCGGCCCTCACGGCACAGCTCGCCTCGGCCAGATCGCCTGCCGTGACGTCGCGGCCATACCCCTGCAGCACGGCCACCACGCCCTCCTCGGCTCGGCGCACGGGTTGCAGCCCCACCATCACGAGGGCCTCCAGCACACCTGCGCCACCCACGGCGAGCACCAACGCTCCCGGCGTCACGAGCCCGGTCAGGTGCGCGGCGCCAGCCTCGGCGCTGGTGACCACCTGCTCGGTCCCGACCCGCAGGCCGAGCCTCATGAGATGCGCGGCCACCTCGGACGACGGTCTCGAGGCGTTGTTCGTCGCGAATACCAGGCCCGTCCCCTCTGGTCGGTGAGCCAGCTCATCGATCGCATACGGCACGGCGCCGGCTCCGCGGTAGACCACGCCGTCGAGGTCACAGATGAGACCCCGGTAGTCCTGCAGCAGTGACCCGCCAGTGGTCTTCAGCGGTGCTCCGAGCGACCGTGGCCGCCCTCGCCCCCACCGCCGCCGTCGTCCCCGTCGCCCTCATCGTCCTCGAGAAGGTCCAACTGGGCCACGCCATCCAGCTCATCCAGACGTTCGGTGGCGTCCGTGTCCAGGTCCTCGTCGGCGTCGACGGCGTGGGCGAACCAGTCGCGGGCACCGGCTCGGTTGCCCAGTGCCAGCAAGGCCTCCGCGTACGCGTAGAACAGCCGCGCACTCCACGCCTTGCGTCCGGCGGCTTTGAGCTCCGGGATCTCCAAACCGGCTGCTGCGGCCTCATGCTGTCCCAGATCACGACGGATGCCCGAGACGACGATGGCCAGCTCGACGCGTTCGTCGCGGGCCAGCGTCCGTGCCTCGGGGGACGACGCGAGGTCGAGCGCGCGGTCGAGCCGGCCCAATCCTCGTTCGCAGTCCACCATGAGTGCCATCAGATGCGACGAGCCCGAGAGGCGACGTACTGTCCGGAACTCGGTGAGGGCTCGTGACCATTCCCCTTTTCGGTAGGCCACCAGGCCCAACGCCTCACGCGCAGCAGGCACCCGACCCGCCCGTCGCACGGCCGTCTCGGCATGCGCCTCCGCCCCGGCGATGTCGTCGTCGAGCAGGGCCGCCACCATGACCAGGTGCTGAGCGACGCCAAGAGCATTCTCCTTGCTCAGGGTCCGCAACTGCGCCCAGACCGACCGGTCCAGCTCCTTGCCGGTGATGCCATCGGCAATGGCCGGCTCGGGCAGTCGGGGGCTCTTCGGGGCGAGCCTGGTCCCGCCGCGCTCGTCGCGTCCCTCGCCACCACGTGCCCCCCTGATGGGATCCGCGGACGGGCGACGCGGCCCGGATGACGTCCCCCCCCTGGCGGCACGTGATGGCGGACCACCGCGACCGCTCGGAGGGCCACCTCGAGCGGGCTCCCGCCCCTGCCCATGAGGCCGCCCACGCTCGGACCGGTTGCCTGCGGAGGAGTCGTCACGAGGCGTCATCAGTGGCACTTCCGTTTCACGTTGGTGTCGGTAATTCTAGAGGCTCGTGGCCGCGGACCGGCCCAGCCGCAACGGTGCCCGAGGCAAGAGGCCTAGAACCTGCCCTTCAGCGGGCAGCCAAAGACGCCCTACCTGGATGTCTCCGGGTAGGGCGTCTGTGAATGGTTGTCCGGCTGCGTCCTACTCTCCCACACCGTAACCAGTGCAGTACCATCGGCGCTGAAGGGCTTAGCTTCC
>NZ_JBKJPP010000166.1:0-8410 GCF_046595215.1 Lapillicoccus sp.
CTTTCTGCCGGGTGGCTCCCGGGTCTGCCCACCCGGGGCGCGCCAGTGGGCGGCGTGCTGCGCTTCGGATGGCGACTGGCTCTCGCCCAGGTCGTGGGATACCTGACGAACAACACCGATGCGCTCGTTATCGGGGCTCGGTTTGGACCGACGTCCCTGGGACTCTACAACCGCGGCTATCAGCTGCTCATGGTGCCTCTGGTCCAGCTCCTATCTCCAACGACAACGGTTGCCCTGCCTGTCCTTGCCCGGCTGCGCGACGATCGCGCGCGGTTCAGCAGCTACGTTGTACGCGGTCAGTCGACACTGGGTTTCACCCTCGTCAGCGGGATGGCTGTCCTTGTCGGCGCGGCCACCCCGGTGACGCATGTCTTCCTCGGTCCCCAGTGGGATGGTGTCACGCCGCTGCTACGACTCCTGGCCGTTGGTGGGGCGCTTCAGGTCTTGGCCTATGTGGGCTACTGGGTTTACCTGGCGAAGGCCATGGGTGGTCGGCTTCTGGCGTTTACGCTGTTCATGGCATTGACGAAAGTGATCTGCGTCGTTATAGGAAGCAACTGGGGGTTGCAAGGAGTTGCCTGGGGGTTTGTGGTGACACACGCCATCGACTGGCCCGCATCCCTGTGGTGGCTCAGCCGCGGCACACAGATCCCGGTGAAGCAGCTCTATGCGGGAGCCGGACGAATCCTGCTCCTCGCCCTGTGCCTGGGCGGGTCCGCCTATGCTGCCTGTGTGGTCACCGGGAGCCAGTCATCGATCACCCAACTGGCAGTCGCGGGGGGCACCTCCCTCTCGGTCTACCTGGTTGTCGGGCTTGGTGTGCCGTTCCTGCGGGAAGATATCCGCGGGGTCGTCGGCCTCGTGCGATCGGGGCTGACAAGGCAATGATCGTCCTCCAGACCCACGATGACCGGGAGCACCTCGCCATCGTCGTAGTGAACTTCGGCTCGCACCGCCTTCTGAAGCGCAACCTGGTGCGGGTGGCCGATGAGAACCCGTTGGCCCGAGTGGTGGTCGTCGACAACTTCAGCGACGACGCAGAGCGCGACGCCGTCCGCCGACTCACCATTGAGCAGGCGTGGACGCTCGTCGAGTTACCGACGAACCTCGGATTCGGGTCGGGGGTGAATGGCGGCGTAGCCCGCGCAATCGAGCTTGGCGCTGACCACCTGCTGCTCCTCAACCCGGATGCCTATATGGACGCCGCGAGCATCGATCTTCTGCAGAGGGCATTGGGTATCGACCCGCACCGCATGGTGTCCCCGGTCATCGAGACGACGGACGGTGAGATCTGGTTCGACGGGTTGGATCTGGAAAGGCGCACCGGGCGCATCACCGCAACACGGCACCGGTCCTACACCGACGTCCCCGGCGCCAGAGAGATGTGGCTGACCGGTGCGGCACCAATGATCAGCGCGGCCCTGTGGGAGCGGGTCGGCGGCTTCGACGACCGGTACTTCCTCTACTGGGAAGACGTCGACCTATCTGCACGGGTCCGAGCAGCGGGAGCGGAGCTGGAGGTCGTCACGGGAGCGCGCGCGGTGCACGACGAAGGTGGCACCCAAGAGCGTCAGCTGGGGCTCTCCAAGTCCAGCAGCTACTACTACTACAACATTCGCAACCGCCTGTTGTTTGCGGGGTTGCACGGGGATAGGAGTATGCAACGTGCTTGGGCGCTCAGGTCGGTTCCCGCGGCCTACGAGATTCTCCTACGAGGGGGACGTCGCCAGTTCCTGCGACCACGGCGCCCCCTCTCTGCGGCCGTGAGGGGCACGTGGGACGGGTGGCGCGTGATGCGTGCGGTGAGTCGACGCGCTCGGGATGCTGACGGCACCCTTGTTGTTCTGCAGTCCTTCCCGGAGCCCGGAGAGGTCACCAACCCCTACATAGACATGCTGAAGCAGGCACTCGAAGCCGAGCCCGACGTTGACCTGCGGGTGTGGACGTGGCGCGAGGCATTGCTTCGACGGCACGACGTCTTTCACGCGCACTGGCCAGAAGTGATGGTCAACAACGGCAACCCGCCAGTCAAGAAGGCCGTCCGACAGCTCCTCTTTGTCGTCTTCTTTCTCAGGATGAAACTGCAAGGTACCGCGATCGTCCGCACGATGCACAACCTCGAGCTCCCGCTCGACATCTCCCGTCGTGAGGCCTTCCTGTTGCGTCTGCTCGAGCGGCATACGGATGTTTTCATCCGGCTCAATGACTCGACGCCGGCTCCCCCAGGTCGCATCTTCTTGACCATCCCGCACGGGCACTACCGCTCGTGGTTCGAAAGTTTCGCGCGACCCTCTCAGGTGCCGGGACGCATCTCCTACTTCGGGATGATCCGTCGCTACAAGTGCGTCGAGGACCTCGTGTCCGCTTTCCACGCGATCGAGGATGCCACGCCCGACCTCTCTCTCACGGTACGTGGCATGCCGTCGACGCAGGCATTGGTGGACCAGTTGACGTCCTGTGCGGAGGGCGATCCACGGATCGCCTTCCGGTTCGAGTTCCTATCCGACGCCCATCTCGTCGCCACAGCGGCCGAGGCCGAGCTCATCGTCCTTCCCTATCGCGAGATGCACAACTCAGGCAGCGCCCTGGTCGCCCTGTCGCTGGACCGGCCAGTCCTCGTCCAGGACAACGAGGTGAACCGCAGACTCAGCAAGGAAATGGGGCCTGGTTGGGTCCACCTCTATCGCGGTGACCTCACGGGAGAGCACGTCGTTGGCGCGATACTGGCCGCGAGGCTGCCTCGCTCGACGCGCCCGAATCTCAGCGGGAGGGAGTGGTCTGGCGCCGCCGCAAGCCACGCCGAGGCATTCCGGCGGGCCCGAGCGGTTGCGGACCGCAGTCCGGCGCGTCGCTGGGCGCACGCCGTCGCCCGACGTCTGGCCACCGGAGCCCCACGGTGACCACTCCCGGCGGAGCGGTGGGTCTGCGTGACACCTCCAGGCGCTTCCGAGTGGTCGTCGCCATCCTCACATTCCACCGGCCGCGTGAGCTGGTGGATCTCCTACGACATCTCGACCGGGACCTCGATGTCCTCAACCACGCGGTGCCCCTCATCTACACCGCAAACATCGTGGTGGTCGACAACGACCCGAAGGGCAGCGCCGAAAAGCCCGTTCGGGCCCTCGGTATGGATCGCGTCCGGTACGTCCATGAGCCCACGCCGGGGATCGCTGCGGCACGCAATCGGGCGCTGGACGAGGCGGAGGGCGAGGACCTGTTGGCCTTCATCGACGACGACGAACTGCCTGGTGAACGGTGGCTGGATCTTCTGCTCGCGACCTGGGCTGCCACGGAGGCTGCCGCGGTGCCTGGCGCGGTTGTCGCGTCCTACCCCGCCCCTTTGGATTCATGGCTGATTGCCGGGCGGTTCTTCGCCCGCTTCGATCTCCCCACGGGAACGAGGGTCAAGGAGGCAGCTGCAGGAAACCTGCTACTCGACATGGGACAGATCCGAAGGCTGGGGGTCCGGTTCAACGAGGCTTTCGGTTTCAGCGGGGGAGAGGATTCCTTGTTCAGCCGGCAGCTCATCATGGCCGGGGGCCACATCGTGTGGTGCAACGAAGCTTTCATCGTTGACCGCGTTCCGATTTCGCGGATGACGAGGACATGGGTGCTGCACCGTTCGATGAGCCATGGCAACACGCAACGCCTCATCGCCCAGTACCTCGCGCCGCATCCGATTGCCCGCGTGCGTGCGCGATGCGTGAGCATCGCAGGCGGGGCGATCCGCGTTGGCGCCGGGTCGTTGCGGTGTGCTCTCGGAGCAACGTTGGGGCGTAAGGGCCATCACGCCCGGGGGCTGCGCACCGTCTACCGCGGCATCGGGATGTTGGCAGCCGCGGTGGGCTACGTCTACGAGGAGTACAACCGTGACGGTGACCACCGGCGCGGTCTCAAGGCCTTCGCGCCCGTTCCCTTGGCTATGCGAGAGCGTCATGTGCCCGACCGACGTCCGGCATGAGCACCCTGCCGGTAGGCGTCAAACGGGTCATCAGATGGACCGCGTCGCGACTTCTCGGTGACCTGATGGGTTCGGTCACATCCGTGCGCACCGACGACCAGATCGTCGTGCTGACCTATGACGACGGTCCTGACCCGGCTTCAACCCCCCAGGTGTTGAACGAACTGAGTCGGCATGGACTTACTGCGACGTTCTTCGTGCTCGTCGATCGGGCGAGGGAGCACCCGGAGCTTCTGCTTCGGGTTCGCGACGAGGGTCATCAGATCGGTCTTCACGGCCTCGACCACCGGCGGCTGACGGACATGAGCAAGGAGGCGGCGCATGACCACATGGCCACGGGCAAGCGCGAACTCGAGCGACTGCTCGCTGAACCGATCACCTTGTTCCGGCCGCCTTACGGCGCCCAGAGTGTTCACACGCTGAGGTCGGCTCGTCGACTCGGCCTCACTACGGTGCTTTGGACGGCCTCGGTTTGGGACTGGAAATCGGTCCCGCAGCGGGAGCGGGTCGAGAACGCGATGTTAGGGTGCCGCCCCGGTGCCATTTTCCTGGCGCACGACGCCTTTGGGGCGAGCAAGGGGGACGGATCGGGCGATCAACCGGAGGTGGATCGGGCCGAGCTCCTCGCCATGCTCACCGACGCGCTCGGTGAGAAGGGCTACCGGCTGGTCTCGCTTGCCGCGGGGCTCAACAGGGGCCCCGCGGTCCGGACCATCGTACTGTCTAGATAGGGGTCGCCATGTCCTAACCTCCCCTGTTTCGGGCGGCTCACTTCTCGAGATGGGCACGTGAGGATCATTGGACGGTGACGTGAGGGCTAGGGCCGTGGGCCCAGCGATACGGGACGTGAGTAACCCCGTCAGACTGGACGACAAGCGGCGGGGTGATCTGGGAATCCGCCGTGAGGGTCCACGTTTCAACCCACAGTTCGGGTCCGTAGGAAATCGCATTCCACTTTGGGCTGACCACCTTGAGGCTCCCGTTGGACGCGCTGTAGATCCGGCCGTTGCGGGTCATGGTGAATTGGGTTCCGGACCCGTCTTGGTTGGCGTAGTTTGAGTGGGTTATGTGCACACCGCCCGACGACTGCCCCTTGTTGAGCACGGCGTTTTTGACCACGTTCCCAGACGTGTACTCGCAGTTGAACGGCCAAGCCGACACCGGGTCGGCGGCCGAACCCATGACGCAGTCGATCATCTGAGAGTCAAAGGTTTGAAACAGGATCGTCGACCCGTATCGGGTGTGGTGTGTGTTGTTACGTCGCATGATCGAGTCCACACAGTTGCCGAACCAGATTCCGCCCGCGCCCAATGGCGGTCCGCCGACGACGCGGCGTCCGTCCGCTTCGCAGTCCTCGATTAGGTGCCGGTAGGCAGACGGACCGGCGCCGCCGTTGATGGCGATACCGAACGTCTCACCAGGTGGGGCACCGTTGTCGCCGACCCAGCCACCAGAGAGGACATTCCGTATCGTCACGCCACCACCCGGGTGGTAGATGTTCAGCCCCGAGTAGCAGAACTCTCGAGGAGTGGACCACGTCGATGTCTGCCCTGAGACGGTCCTCTGAGCGGTGCCCTCGACGCGGAAGTTCGCCAGGTGCAGAGGGCCCGACCCGTCGAGTTGTTTGAGGATCGCCACCGAGTAAGACGTCCCCGAACCCTGCGCGGGCA
Organism: Lapillicoccus sp.; assembly: GCF_046595215.1. NCBI lineage: Bacteria > Bacillati > Actinomycetota > Actinomycetes > Micrococcales > Intrasporangiaceae > Lapillicoccus > Lapillicoccus sp. The sequence continues at coordinate 5,632 of NZ_JBKJPP010000166.1, forward strand.
GGAGCGCCAACGTTGCAGCAGACGCTGAGTTCGCGGTTGGCGCGAAGACGGTCCCGCCCGAACCGCCGAGGGTGCCCCGTCCAGAACCGATGATACCTCGGCACATCTTCGGGATATTGATGGCTGACTGGTAGCCGGCGTTGAAATCAGCCTGCTCGAACCGGCCCACCGGGAACGTGACAATGGCGGGGGTCCTCAGTCGTGCAAGAGCGGCGGTGACGGTGTCCCCAGCCACGTACAGAGACTCGTAGGTGACGTATGGCGTCCCGTCTGGGGCGAGCCCGGTCGGGCGGGTACCGTCGGGGATCGCGGCCGGCCACGGGCCGGCACCGCTTGAACGCTGACCGCCCGTCACCACCACGGGGAACCGAGAGCGGATTCTGGTGATCGGCTCCTGCGTGGTCGCAGTGACTAGGCCGGTGCCGACGAGGGCCAGAAAGCCTCTACGGCTTGGCTTGGTCATGACGAAATTCGAAGGTGGGTGTCGAGCGCGGTCAGACCGCGGCCAACCCGGATAAGGCTGTTCGGTCCCATGGTTTGGTCCGTCGGCCCGAGGTCAGGAACCTCGGCATGCCTTGACCGCGGTCGGTCACCCAGTCGGGGGGGCGGACCCACAGCGTCAGCACGGTCCCAGAGCGCTAGCTGCCGACGTCGGCAGCTAGCTTTGTGCCAGGGCGCGGAGGCGCCGATCGAGAGGCAGGATGAACGGTCGATAGGGCTCATGGTCATCTTCCGGCGAAGCGAGTGGTTGACCATGACGCTACGGGTGATTTATCCGATAACATCCCTTTTGCCGGATTTGCCAATGCAAAGCGGGGTAAATTCTTGGTCAAGCGCCAGTCAAGGCTGCGTGTCGTGTCCACATTGCCCAGCGACGAAGGGGATTGGCTCCCGTCAGGGCCGCTGGTCGGGTCAGCAGCACCGTCCACTTCAGACAATGATGGGCCCATCTACCGGTCAGACGTGCGTCGGATCGGTGAGGAATTGACCCAGGTCTTCGGTGACAGCCGTACCTGCGTCCGCGACGACTGGGGAACTCTGACTGGAGGAATTCCATGCACCGCAGCCAGCCTCAACACGACCGTCCGTTGACCGTACTGATTGCCAACCCGTCGGCTGACGTCTACGGCTCTGATCTGCAGATGCTCGAAAGTGTCGGGGGGCTCAAAGGTCACCGCTGGCGAGTGGTGGTCGCCCTGCCGACGGACGGCCCGTTGGTTCCCCTCCTGCGTGGTCGCGGCGCCGAAATCCGGTTCATCGACTTCCCCGTGCTTCGCCGTGCGAACGCCACGCCGACCGGGATGCCCCGACTCGGAGCACGGGTCGCCAGACGACTGGGCCCCATGCTGCGTTTCATCGCCGAGGTGGGTCCTGACGTCGTCTATGTCAACACCACGACGCTCCCCTGGTGGCTGCTGGCTGCATGGCTTCGTCGAATTCCGGTGGTGGCCCATCTGCACGAAGCCGCGAGCGGCGACGGCGCGACGGCGCGACGAGCCTTGGCGACGCCGCTCTGGCTCTCTACCCTTTTGATTGCCAACAGTAGGCCGACCCTTCAGACCCTCTGTGAGAGCTACCCGAGGCTGAGGACCCGCACCCGCGTCATCGCCAACGGGGTCCCCGGGCCGCCAGACGTCCCCCAGGAGCCGACCCGAGGACAACCTTGGCGTATTGCGCTTGTCTCAAGGCTGTCCCCTCGCAAGTCGATCGAGACTGCGATGGAGGCCATTGCCCTGCTTCGGGCGCGCGGGGTGGATGTGCGGCTCGAGGTGTACGGCTCCGCGTTTTCCGGCTACGAGTGGTTCGCCGAGCGTCTGGTGGAGCGGGCCCGCCGGCCAGATCTGGAGGGCGCCGTAACCTTTCACGGATACACCTCGCCGATCTGGCCCGCGCTGGCGCAAGCAGACCTGCTTGTCGCGCCCTCCCCCTGGGAGTCCTTCGGAAACTGCGTCGTCGAGGCGCAGCTGGCTCTGCGGCCAGTGGTGGTGGCGGGCGCCATGGGCCATCTTGAGATCGTGACGCCCGGCGTGACGGGCATACTCGCGACCCCGGACGACCCGGGGTCTTTCGCCTCGGGCATCCGCCGATTGATGGACAACCCAGACCTGGCCCGGTCCATTGCTGAACAGGCTCGCGAGCAGGCCCTGAGCCGCTTCTCGTTGCAGCGTTATGCGGATGAGGTCGATGCCGTGATGAAGTGTGTGGTTGGCGAAGACTGAGCCCGCTGAAGGAGGTTCAAGGGCCTACATGTCCCGGAACCACTTGGGAAGGCCGAGAGCGAGGTAGCCCGTGGTGACGAGGAACAACAGGCAATAGACGACGATAAGGGCCAACGGTCGGCCCCAGATGACGAAGACTAGGCACAGAAGCCCATGGTCGGTGGGGGCGGCAGCGAGCGAGCGAAGCACCGACATCGAGGCGGCACCGTGTGTCGACGCCTTGGCGCGTCGCGCAGGCCGCGCACGGCCTCGAGCACCATCTCGTCCGAGCCGTAGAGCTCGGACCCGGGATGGACAACGAGCACCGGCCCCCGCCCCCGTCGACCTCGGGCAGCCGGGCGACGCCTTCCCCTCATGGGGTCGGGCGCGTGTCGAGAGACCTCATGTCGCGAAACCACTTGGGCAGTCCCAAGGCGACGTAGCCGGCGGTCCCGAGCATGAGGAGGCCGTAGACCAGGAGGAAACCCGACGTCCAGCCCCAGATGAGGAAGGCGACGCACAGGAGGCCGTAGTCCGTCGGGGCCACCACGAGGGACCTGAGGACGGAGCTGGAGGCCTTC
>NZ_JBKJPP010000069.1:0-22559 GCF_046595215.1 Lapillicoccus sp.
CGGGGTGATCGGCGATCGAGCCCGCGAACGCGGCTTCGTCACCGCCTCGGTGTCGCTGGACCGGGTCTCGGACAACGTGCAGGTGCTGGCCACGGCCGTCGCGGAGGCGATCGCCCCGCTGCACCGCACCGGCGCGAGCACTGTGTGGCAGGGGGTCAGGGACCGGCTGGCGGCGCTGTCCATCGAGGTCAATGCCGGCGTCGTGAAGATCATCTCGGACGCGCCGGGCTCAAGGGCGGCCACCACCACAGTCCAGCGTCAGGTGCTCGCGTCGTTGCTCGCGGGGGCGGCGGCAGCAGCCCGCGAGAAGGGGCGCGCCGGCCTCGTGGTGAGCCTCGACGAGCTCCAGGAGGCTCCGGGCGACCAGCTCGTCGTCCTGGCCAACGCGATCCAGGACGCCACGAGGACTGAGCACGCCCCGCTCGGGATCTTCGGGGCGGGCCTGCCGCAGACCCCAGAACTGGTGATGGAGGCAGCCTCGTTCACGGAGCGCTTCGACTTCCGCACCCTCGGCCGACTCGACCCCGGGGCCGCCGAACGCGCGCTCATCGAACCGGCCATCGCCCTCGGCATCCGGTGGGAGCCGTTGGCCGCCGAGCTCGCACTGGACAGCGCCGCAGGGTCGCCCTACCTGATCCAGTACATCGGCGACGAGACCTGGATCCAGGCCGCGCCCCGGGCGGGGTCGGCCATCAGCCGGGGCGCCGTCGAAACGGCACTGGTGCAGGTCCGCGACAACCTCGACAACGGGATGTTCCGAGGCCGCTGGGCCAAGGCGACCCCGGCGGAGAAGGCCGTGATCGTCGCGATCGCCCAGACCTGCGATCGTGCGGGCGTCGCGACCACTGCGCAGGTGTCCACCGCGCTCCACGCGGACACGCGCCAATGGAGCATGGCGCGCCAGGCCCTGATCGACAAGGGGATCGTGGAGTCAGTCGGGCGTGGCCTGCTGCGCTTCACCATGCCCGGCTTTGCCTCCTTCGTCGTCGCGCGCGTCGACGACACTGAGCATGTCGGGACCCCTGCTCTCGGGTCCCGACCGGCCCGGCGGATCTCGCAGTTGCCGCCCGGTCCGGAACGCCCCGGGCCGCGGCAATGAGACGTCCAGAGATCTCGGGCTGCCGGCCCCGACGGTTGTCTGCGGCCGGTCCAGGCGCTAGTGGGGGAGCCGGAACCTGTTGCGCGACAACGGTTCCACCAGTCCGTCGGCGACGAGCGAGTCGAGGCAGCGCAGCCGCTGCGGCTCGTCGGGCCACGCCCCGGCGAGACGCTCGGCACCCACCGCGTCCGTCGCCTCGCGCAGCACGGCGAGGATCGCCCCCCGGGCCTGGCGGTCGGTCCCGTGCCAGGCCTGCCCGCGCCGCGCCGGCCCCTCGTATGCCGGGCGGCCGGCGAGGTTCCACGCGCAGAGGTCGGCGACGGGGCAGTCGTCACACCGGGGTGCGCGGGCCGTGCAGACCAGTGCCCCCAGCTCCATCGTCGCGACGTTCCACGTGTTGGCGTCATCGGTGTCCCCTGGCATCGCGGCGTCGGCGAGGTCACGCTCGGCACGGGTCAGTGCGGGAGCCGCCTGCGCCTGTCCCTCGAGGGTGCGCACGAGGACCCGGCGCACGTTGGTGTCGATGACGGTGGCGGGGATCCCGAAGGCGAAGCACGCGACGGCGGCGGCGGTGTAGTCACCGACCCCCGGCAGGGCGAGCAGCTCCTCGCGCGTGTCCGGGACCTCGCCGCCGTGCCGCTCGACCATGGCCCGGGCCGCTGCGTGCAGGCGCAGCGCGCGCCGCGGGTAGCCGAGCCGGCCCCAGGCCCGCACGGCGTCACCAGGCGCGGCGGCGGCGAGGTCAGCGGGTGTCGGCCAGCGCTGCATCCACTCGTGCCAGATCGGTTCGACCCGCGCCACCGGCGTCTGCTGGGCCATCACCTCGGACAGGAAGATGCCCCACGGCGAGGTGTGGCGCAGCCGCCACGGCAGCGCGCGGGCCTGCACGGCATACCAGTCGAGGACGCGACGGTGCAGGTCGGGCAGCTGCGGTCCCGGCATGTGTGCTCAGACGTAGCGTTCGAGGATGCTCGACTCGGCCAGGCGCGACAGGCCCTCGCGGACGGCCCGGGCCCGGCCCTCGCCGACGCCCTCGACGTCCATGAGGTCCTCGAGGTTGGCGGCGAGCAGCCGCTGCAGCGAGTCGAAGTGGTCCACGAGCCGGTCGACGATGGCGCCCGGCAGCCGGGGGATCTTGGTCAGCAGGCGGTAGCCCCGGGGGCTGATCGCGCTCTCGAGGGCGTCGCCGACGACGGTGAACCCGATCGCCCGGGCGCCCGCGCCGAGGTCGAGCAGCTCGGTGCCCGAGAGCTGCATCAGGGCGTCGAGGCCCTCCTCGACGGTCCGGGTCGACTTCGTCGAGGCGAGGTAGTCGCGGATGACGAGCTCCCGGTCGTTGCCGAGCCCACCGGTCAGCTCCTCGAGCTGGAGGCCGAGGAGGCGCCCGTCGGTGCCGAGCTCGACGGCGTAGTCGGAGATCTCGTCGCTGATCCGCCGGACCATCTCGAGGCGCTGGACGACGCTCGCCACGTCGCGGATCGTGACGAGGTCCTCGATCTCCAGCGCCGACAGGGTGCCGGTGACCTCGTCGAGGCGGGACTTGTAGCGCTCCAGGGTCTGTAGGGCCTGGTTGGCCTTGGAGAGGATGGCGGCGCTGCCCTCGACGACGTGACGACGGCCTCCGACGTAGAGGGCGATGATCCGCATCGACTGGCTGACCGAGACGACGGGGAAGCCGGTCTGGATCGCGACCCGCTCGGCCGTGCGGTGCCGGGTGCCGGACTCCTGGGTCTCGATGCGCGAGTCGGGCACGAGCTGGGTGTTGGCGCGGATGATCCGGGTGCCCTCGCGATCGAGGACGATCGCGCCGTCCATCTTGGACAGCTCCCTGAGCAGCGTCGCGGAGAACTCGATGTCGAGGGGGAAGCCTCCGGTGCTGATCGAGTCGACGACCTTGTCGTTGCCGAGGACGATGAGGGCGCCGGTCCGGCCGCGCAGGATCCGCTCGAGTCCGTCACGCAGGTCGGTGCCCGGAGCGACGGCCGCCAGGGTTGCCCTGAGGAGGTCGTCGTCACTGCGTTCCACGTGGTGTCGCTTTCGGTCCGGTGCCGGCGGTCGGGTGCCCGGGCAGTCTAACGGCGCGACGGATCCAGCGCGGTGCTGACCGCCGTGGCGACATCGCGCAGCTCGACAACGTGCATGGAGTCCGGGATCGGACCTGATCCGAGCGATCCCTGCGGCACGAAGGCGGTCCGGAACCCGAGTCGCGCTGCCTCCGCGAGGCGACGGGGGATGCCGGTCACCGGCCGGATCTCCCCGGCGAGCCCGACCTCGCCGAAGGCGACGGCGTGGGGCGGCAGCGGTCGGTCCAGGATGGAGCTCGCGATGGCGAAGGCCACCGCGAGGTCGGCCGCGGGCTCGCTGAGGCGGACCCCACCGACCGTCGCGACGTAGGCGTCGCTCAAGCCGATCGGCGCCTCGGCGCGCCGCTCGAGGACGGCGATGATCATGGCCACCCGTGAGGAGTCGAGGCCGTGGGTCGCCCGGCGCGGTGAGGGCAGCTTGCTGGTGGCGATGAGGGACTGCACCTCGGCCACGAGCGGCCGGCGGCCCTCGAGCGCCACCGTGACGCAGGTGCCCGTCACCGCGTCGTCGCGGTTGGACAGGAAGAGGCCGCTCGGGTCGGCGAGACCCACGATGCCCACGTCGGACAGGTCGAAGCAGCCCACCTCGTCCGTCGGGCCGTAGCGGTTCTTGACCGCGCGCACCAGGCGCAGCCGCGAGTGCCGCTCACCCTCGAACGCGATGACGACGTCGACGAGGTGCTCCAGGACCCGCGGGCCGGCGATCGACCCGTCCTTGGTGACGTGGCCGACCAGCAGGATCGCGATGCCCCGGCTCTTGGCGGCCTGGATGAGGCTTGCGGCGACCTCACGGACCTGGGCGACGTTGCCGGCCGACCCTTCGACATCGCCGCTGGCGATGGTCTGCACCGAGTCGACGATGACGAGGTCGGGCTGGAGGGTCTGGATCTGCCCGAGCACGGTCGCGAGGTCGGTCTCCGCGGCGATGAAGAGGGAGGACGCCATCGCCTCGATGCGCTCGGCCCGGCCGCGCACCTGTGCCGCCGACTCCTCACCGCTGACGTAGAGGACGTCCTGCCCCCCGCGGGCGGCCCGGGCGGCGACGTCGAGCAGGAGGGTCGACTTGCCGATGCCCGGCTCGCCGGCCACCAGGACGACGGCGCCGGGCACCAGGCCCCCGCCCAGCACCCGGTCGAACTCGCTCACGCCGGTCGAGCGGGCCGAGGACCGCTGCATGTCGACCTGACCGATGCGCACCGCCGGCCGGGCCACCGTGCCGGCCGCGGTGGTCTTGAGGCTCACCCCGCCGGTCTCGCTGACCGAGCCCCACGCCTGGCACTCCCCGCAGCGGCCGACCCACTTCACGGTGGTCCAGCCGCACTCGGAGCAGCGGTAGCCGCTCGATCTCGTCGTTGCCCTCGTTGCCATGTGAGCAACCTAGATCGGTCCACCGACAGGCCCGGGGTGCCGCGCGGTCCTGCGGGCCCCTCTTCGGCGGGTTGACGCTGCGTCAAACAGGTTGACGCAGGCTGCAGGCCGCGTCAACCCGCTCGACGCAGCGTCAACCCCGAGCCCAACGCCGCGACCACCCGGCATATGGACGCAGCGTCAACCCCGAGCCCAACGCCGCGACCACCCGGCATACGGACGCGGCGGTCAGGCGTCGAGGAACCAGCCCTCGACCATGCCCTGCGGGCGGCCGGGCTCGATGTAGTGCTCGTGACCGAACGCCATGGCGAAGACCTCCGGGGGCATGCCCATGAACATGCCGATGTCACTGGCCTGGCTCGCGTGGGCCCGCATCGAGGCGCGACGCTGCTCGAGGTAGGCCGAGACGTCCACCTTCCAGTGGATCTCGGACTCCGGGCTGCCCATCGGGTTGCCGTCGTCCATCGCGCCGTCCGGGTCGAAGGTCCGTTCCAGTCCGGCAGCGAAGGCCCCCTGCGTCATCGCGCGCATCACGTCGCGGTTCATGGTGGCCTCGAGCTCGCGCGGGCGGCGGGCGGCGAGCTGGGCCGCACGATGGGCGACGTGGTGGACCTTGACGTGGTCGGGGTGGCCGTAGCCGCCGTGCCAGTCGTAGCCCACGACGATGTCGGCGTCCTCCTCGTCGAGGATCACGGCGAGCCTGCCGGCGGCCTCGTCGAGATCCGCGAGGTGGAACGCGTTGTCCCCGCCGTTCTGCTCCCAACCGGTCATCCCGGAGTCGGCGTAGCCCAGCCAGACGACGCGGTGGGTGCCGGTCGCCCGCGCCGACTGCTGCGCCTCCGCGCGTCGGCGCTCGACGAGGGTCTCGCCCGGGGCGAGGTCGTCGGGCACCTCGCCGTGGTCGCCGTTGGTGGCGTAGACCACGACGACCCGGTGCCCGTCGCTCGAGGCCCGGGCCATCGAGCCCGACGTCCCTGAGCTCTCGTCGTCGGGGTGGGCGTGGAGGAAGACGATGGTGGCCACCTGCCCATGATGCCGGACGAGGCGAGGCCTCAGGTATGCCGGGTGCCCACCGGAGGGGGGCGGGCGTCAGCGCGGGCGGCCCGGCTTCGAGGTGGCGGTGTCCCGGGTGTCCTGGGCGGCGAGCGTTGCGGGGTGCACGAGCAGCGGCAGCAGCGTGCGGTTGCCGGATCGCCGGGCCGCGGTAACCGCCCGCAGGTGCGCCTCGCAGCGCAGCACGAGCTGGGTGTAGGCGGGTCCGCCCATCAGCTCGACGAGCTCGGCCTCGTTGGACCGGAAGACGGGCTCGGCCCCCACGTGCGCCGCGGGGTTGCCCGAGCAGTACCAGTCGAGGTCGTGCCCACCGGGGCCCCAGCCGCGCCGGTCGTACTCGGTGATGCTCACCTCGAGATAGCTGGTCTGGTCGGCCTGCTCGACGGTCCGGTAGGTGCGGCGGATCGGCAGCTGCCAGCAGACCTCCGGCTTCAGCGACGTCGGCGGCAGGCCCTTGACCACGGCGTGCTGGTGCAGGGCACAGCCGGCGCCGGCGGGGAAGCCGGGCCGGTTGAGGAAGATGCAGGCGCCGTCGACGACCCTCGTCTTGCGCACGCCGTCTTCGAGCTCGGTCCAGCTGGCCCGTGCGAGCGCGCCCCCGTGTCCACCGTCGTGGCCGATGTCATGGAACTGCCACTCGTCCGGGCCCAGGTCGGCCGCGACCGCCTTGACCCGGCGGTAGTCGTCCTTCTCGGTGAAGTGCGCGCCGAGGGTGCAGCAGCCGTCGTCGGGCCGGTCGGCATAGATCCCCTGGCACCCGGTGCCGAAGATGCACGTCCAGCTCGAGGTCAGCCAGGTCAGGTCGCACCGGTAGCGCTGGCCGGCATCACCCGGGTCGGTGAACTCGACCCAGAGCCGGGGGATGTCGAGAGGGACTTCAGCCACCGGCCCACCTTATGCGCAGCCCCCCGACCCCTTGCGTCCGGCACGACGGTGGCCAGGGCGACTGTCGTGCCGGACGCAAGGGGTTGGGGGTGGCGCCGATACGGTGGGGTCATGCGCCTCGGAGTCATCGACATCGGCTCCAACACGGTCCACCTGCTCGTCGTCGACGCCTACTCCGGCGCCCACCCGCTGCCCGCCCACTCCCACAAGATCGAGCTGCGGCTCTCCGAGGGGATGGAGCCGGACGGCTCGATCAACGTGGCGCAGGCCCGCCGCCTCGTCGAGTTCGTGGGCGAGTGCCTCGAGCTCGCCAAGGAGCAGGGCGTCGAGGACCTCGTCGCCTTCGCCACCTCGGCCGTCCGGGAGGCGCCCAACGGCGATGCGGTGCTGGACCGCGTGCGCACCGATACCGGCGTCGACCTCGAGGTCCTGTCGGGACGCGACGAGGCCCGCCTCACCTTCCTCGCCGTCCGGCGGTGGTTCGGCTGGTCGAGCGGTCGGCTGCTCGTCGTGGACATCGGAGGCGGCTCCCTCGAGCTCGCGACGGGGATCGACGAGGAGCCCGACGCCGCGATCAGCCTGCCCCTCGGTGCCGGACGGGTCACCCGCGACCACCTCGGTGGTGACCCCCCGGCGCCCGCGCTCGTGGCAGCGACCCGCACGCACGTCCGGGCCGAGCTGGCCCGGTTGTTGCGCCCGCTCGTCACGGGCGGCCCCCCGGACCGGGTCGTGGGGACCTCGAAGACGCTGCGTTCCCTCGCCCGGATCAGCGGCGCCGCACCACGTGGGGACGGCCCCTACGTCCCCCGGGCGCTGACCCGGACCGACGTGGCCGCCCTCGTCGGACGCCTCGCCACGATGGACTCGGCCCGTCTGGCCCGCCTCCCGGGGGTGTCCCCGAGCCGAGCACCGCAGCTGCTGGCGGGGGCCCTCGTCGCCGAGGCCGCCCTGGACCTGCTTCGCGTCGACCGGCTCGAGATCTGCCCATGGGCGCTGCGCGAGGGGATCATCCTGCGCCACCTCGACCATCTCGACCACCGCGTCAGCTGACCGCGGGGCATGGCAGACAATGGAGACATGAGCACGAGGATCGGGCTGTCGACGTCGTCGATGTATCCCGAGAACTGTGCTGCCGCCTTTGCCATGGCCGCCCGGCTCGGCTACGACGGCATCGAGGTGATGGTCTGGACCGACCCGGTCTCGCAGGAGGCCGGCGCACTGCGCGTGCTCAGCGGGCTGCACGGCATACCCGTCGTCTCGGTCCACGCGCCGACCCTCCTGCTCACGCAACGGGTCTGGGGCGCGGACCCGTGGGACAAGGTCGACAACTCCATCATCCTGGCGCAGGAGCTCGGGGCGGCGACCGTCGTGCTCCACCCGCCGTTCCGGTGGCAGCGGGAGTATGCCGCGGAGTTCGTCGACGGGGTCGCGCTGCGCGAGCACGACACGGGCATCCGGCTGGCCGTCGAGAACATGTTCCCCTGGCGGGCACGGGGTCGGGAGCTCTACGCCTACCTGCCGCACTGGGACCCCGTCGACCAGCCGTTCGACCACGTGACCCTCGACCTGTCTCATACCGCCACCGCCGGCTCGGACGCCATGGACATGGCCCGGGCCCTCGGCGAGCGGCTGACCCACGTCCACCTCGCCGACGGCGCCGGCTCACCCCGCGACGAGCACCTCGTGCCCGGCCGCGGGAGCCAGCCGTGCGGCGAGCTGCTCGGGCACCTCGCCGAGACCGGCTACGAGGGCGACATCGTCGTCGAGGTCGGCACCCGCAGGCTGAGCGAGGAGGAGCGGGAGGCCGACCTGGCCCAGGCGCTCGCTTTCGCCCGCCTCCACTACGAGCCGGTCGGGCGCGTGAGGTCCACATGAGGTCCACGTGAGGTCCACGTGAGGTCCACGTGAGCGCCCCCACGCAACCACGCCGGGGCCGGCGGCCGGCCGGCGAAGACACCCGCAACGCCATCCTCGAGGCCGCCCGGGCGGCGTTCGCGGACAAGGGCTACGAGGGGACGTCGTTGCGCGCCGTCGCCCGCGCGGCACTGGTCGACCCGGCCCTGGTCCACCACTACTTCGACGGCAAGCCGGACCTCTTCGCCCAGGCGGTCGTCCTCACCCGGGTCAACCCGGGCCAGATCGTGGCGCAGGTCGTCGACGGTCCCCTCGACGGGCTCGGAGAGCGTCTCGTGCGGGCGTTCCTGACGGTCTGGGACGAGCCCGGCAACCAGGAGCGGTTCGTCGCGTTCGCCCGGGCCGCTCAGACCAACGACGAGGTCGCCGTCGTCATGCGCGAGTTCATCGGCACCGAGATCATCAACCGGATTACCGCGCGCACCGGGATCGCGGACCCCGCGGTCCGGGGGGCTCTGGCGATCGCCCAGATCTTTGGGCTCGGCACGATGCGCTACGTCCTGCGGCTGCCCGCCCTCGTGGACGCGGGCCATGACGAGATCGTCGCGTGGCTCGCGCCGACCCTGCAGCGCTACCTCGTCGACTGACGACGCCGGGCGAGCGCGGGCGGATGTCAGCTACAGGGCTTTGCGGAAAAGCACCATGTCGTCGCCGGGCTCGTAGTAGACCCGGACCCGCACATCCGGGAGCGCTGAGTTCTTGGGCATTGCCAGATCCCGGACCGCGGACCTATAATTCAACACATGATGAATAACGCGGATGATCCCGCCATCGTCGTCGAGGGCCTCCACGTCGTCCGCGGTGGCCGAGAGGTGCTCCCGGACCTCAGCGTGACCATCCTCCGGGGCCAGGTCGTCGGTCTCCTCGGGCCATCCGGCTCCGGCAAGTCCACCCTGATCCGGGCGATCGTCGGGGTCCAGGTCGTCGCCGGGGGGTCGGTGACGGTGCTCGGGCAGCCGGCCGGGTCCCGCGAGCTGCGGCGCTCGGTCGGTTACCTCACCCAGTCGCCGAGCGTCTACGACGACCTCACCGTCCGCGCCAACGTGCGCTACTTCGCGGGGGTCCTCGGCGCCCCGCCTGAGGCCGTCGAGCGCACCCTCACCGAGGTCGACCTGATGAGCCACGCCGACGACCTCGCCCGCGACCTCTCCGGAGGACAGCGCTCCCGGGCGTCCCTGGCCTGCGCGCTCGTCGGCGACCCGGAGGTCCTCGTCCTCGACGAGCCGACCGTCGGGCTCGACCCGGTGCTGCGCCGTGACCTGTGGGACCTCTTCAACCGGCTCGCCCACCGGGGCAAGTCGCTGCTCATCTCGAGCCACGTCATGGACGAGGCCACCCGCTGCGACCGGCTGATCCTGTTGCGGGACGGGCGGATCCTCGCCGACACGACCCCGACGCGACTGCTGGTCGAGACCGGCGCCGAGGACGCCGAGGCGGCCTTCCTCAGCCTCATCGAGGGCGACCGCGAGGGCGAGCGCGACGGCGGCACCGACGCACCCGGCCCGGCTGCACGGCATACGGGGTCCTCGGCCGACGGAGGTGCGCGATGAACCCGCGGATCTCACTCCTGACCGCTGGGCGAGTGCTGCGCCAGCTGCGCGGCGACCACCGCACGGTGGCCATGCTCCTCGTCGTCCCGGTCGTCCTCATCGGGCTGCTGGCGTGGATCTACGACAACACCCCGGTGTTCGGACTCGTCGGCCCGGCGCTGCTCGGGGTCTTCCCGTTCGTCGTCATGTTCCTCGTCACGAGCATCGCCACCCTGCGCGAGCGCTCGTCCGGCACCCTCGAACGGCTGCTGACGACCCCCCTCGGCAAGGGCGACTTCATGCTCGGCTACGCGATCGCGTTCGGTCTCGTCGCCATTGTCCAGGCCGTCGTCGCCGTCGCCTTCGCGGTCTCCGTCCTCGGCCTCGACGTGCGCGGGCCGAGCTGGCTGCTCGTCGTCGTCGCGGTCGTCGACGCCGTCCTCGGCTCTGCCCTGGGCCTGCTCGCGAGCGCGTTCGCCCGCACGGAGTTCCAGGCCGTGCAGTTCATGCCCGCGTTCGTCCTGCCGCAGTTCTTCCTCTGCGGTCTGCTCGTCGCGCGCGGCGACCTGCCGACCGTGCTCGGCTGGGTCTCCGACGTCATGCCGCTCTCGTATGCCGTGGACGCCATGCACGCGGTCCAGGCCACGACCGACGCGGGCGGCGAGGTGCTTAAGGACGTCGGGATCATCCTCGGCTTCATCGTCGTCGCCCTCGTGCTCGGCTCCCTGACCCTGCGCCGTCGCACGCCGTGACGGACGGTGCGGAGCCCGATCGCCGGGCGCTAGATTGGACGCGCCGGGGAGCGCCCGGCAGTGCCCACCCCGGAGGACGTCACCCGTGGAAGCCAGTGACCTGCTGCGCAACTCCCTGCTCCACCTCGCCAAGTCGACCCGCGTCCGCGATTTCGTCGAGGAGGCGCCGGTCAGCCGTTCCGTCGTCAGGCGGTTCGTCCCCGGGGCGGCGACGGCCGACGCCGTCGGGGCCGTCGGCCAGCTCCAGGTCACCCAGCGGATGGCCACCATCGACTACCTCGGCGAGGACACGACCGACCTGGGACAGGCGACGCACACCCGCGACGCCTACCTCGCGCTGCTCTCCGAGCTGGCCCGCCACCGATACACCGACGACGGTCGGGCCGAGGTCTCCGTCAAGCTCAGCGCCCTCGGCCAGTCCCTCCCCGGGGACGGCCACCGGATCGCCCTCGACCACGCCCGCGCGATCTGCCAGGCGGCAGCCAACGCCGGCACCACGGTCACCCTCGACATGGAGGACCACACCACGACGGACTCGACGCTGGAGTCGCTGCGCGAGCTGCGCCAGGACTTCCCGGCGGTGGGTGCTGTGCTCCAGGCCTACCTGCACCGCACCGAGGCGGACTGCGCGGACCTCGCCCACGCGGGCAGCCGGGTCCGGCTGTGCAAGGGCGCCTACAAGGAGCCGGAAACCGTTGCCTACCAAGGCGCGGAGGTCGACCGCTCCTACGTCCGCTGCCTCAAGGTCCTGATGGCGGGGCAGGGCTACCCCATGGTCGCCAGCCACGACCCGCGCCTCGTCGAGATCGCGGGCGCGCTCGCCGCGAAGCGCGGCCGTGACCCGAAGTCGTTCGAATACCAGATGCTCTACGGCATCCGCCCCGAGGAGCAGCAGCGCATCGCCGACCGCGGCGACCAGATGCGCGTCTACATTCCCTACGGCGAGCAGTGGTATGGCTACCTCATGCGCCGGATGGCGGAGAGGCCGGGCAACCTCATGTTCTTCCTGCGCGGGGTCGCGACCAGGGGCTGAACACGGAGCCCGTATGCCGGGCAGCAGCCGAGAAAACCCACCGCACCTGGAGCGCGGCTCCAGCGGCGAGAAAGGCAGGGCATCCATGGCCACCACCGCCATCTTCGGAGCGGGCGTGATGGGGGAGACGCTGCTGTCCGGGCTGATCCGCTCCGGGCGCAGCGTCGACGAGCTGCTCATCACCGAACGCCGGGTGGAGCACGCCCAGCAGCTGACAGCGAAGTACGGCGTGCGGGTCGTCGGGAACGAGGAAGGGGCCGCTGCCGCCGACGTGCTGGTCCTCGTCGTCAAGCCGCAGGACATGGACGGACTGCTCGGCGAGATCCGTGACCAGATGGCCCCGGGGACGCTCGTCGTGTCGCTCGCGGCCGGCATCACCACGGAGTTCCTGGAGTCCCGCCTGCCCGAGGGCTCCTCGGTCGTGCGCGTCATGCCCAACACCCCGGCGCTCGTCGACCAGGGGATGGCGGCGATCTCCCCGGGGAAGCACTGCACCGACGCGCACCTCGCCGCGGCGGAGGCGCTGCTCACCTCATGCGGCAAGGTCGTGCGGGTCGAGGAGAAGCACCAGGACGCCGTGACCGCGATCTCCGGCAGCGGACCGGCATACATCTTCTACGTCGTCGAGGCGATGATCGAGGCGGGCGTCGTCCTCGGCCTGCCGCGCGCGACGTCCACCGAGCTGGTCGTGCAGACCCTGTTCGGCGCCGCGACGATGCTCAAGGAGACCGGCGAGCACCCCACGGTGCTGCGCGAACGGGTCTCCTCGCCCGGAGGCACGACGGTGGCCGCCCTGCGCCAGCTCGACGACCACAAGGTGCGGGCGGCGTTCATCACCGCGATCGAGGCGGCGGCGTTCCGCTCGCGCGAGCTCGCATCGGGCCATGGCTGACGTCACGCTCCACCACGTACTCCCTGACGAGTGGGAGCAGCACCGCGCGCTGCGCCTCGAGATGCTGCGAGACGCGCCGGACGCGTTCTGGACGACCCTTGAGGAGGCCATCGCGCTGGAGGAGGCCACCTGGCGGGCGCGGATCACCTCGACGTTCCACGTCCAGGCCCAGATCGGCGACGACCCGGTGGGCTCCGTCGGGCTGTGGGACGGATTCGAGCCGCCCCCCCACGAGGCCAACCTCATAGCGATGTACGTCGCTCCGCGAGCGCGAGGCCAGCACGTTGGGGAGCGGCTCGTCGGGGCCGTGCTCGACGAGGCCGGACGTCGCGGGCGTCACCGCATCGCCCTGCAGGTAGCCAGCAACAACGCGCCGGCGATCGGTCTCTACGACCGGATGGGGTTCGCCCTCACCGGCGGAAGCACTCGACACCCGCGCAGGGCAGACATGGTCGAGCTCGAGATGGTGGCCCAGCTCGATGCATCCGCACGAAAGGACACCGGCAGATGAAGATTGGGTGTCTCGGCATCGCGGATCTGTGATCGGCATGCGAGGCTTGCGGCCATGACTGACGTGGACGTGCGCCCCCTGGGTGAAGAGGAATGGCAGCAGTTCAAGGCGATCCGTCTCGAGGCGCTCGTCGAGTCGCCAGAGGCGTTCGTCGCGGACGCCAAGGAGGAGCAGGACTACACCGAGGACTTCTGGCGCGAGCGCATGCAACGCTCCACGAGGCTCGTTGCCGAGCGGGCCGGCGCCACCGTCGGCGTCGTCAGCGTCGGTGAGGGCAAGGGCGATGACGGGAAGGTCGCCGAGATCTTCGGCCTCTGGGTGCGCCCCGATGCCCGGGGGACCGGCGTCGCGACCAGGCTCGTCGAGGCCGGCGCCGCGCGCGCCCGCCAGGACGGCCGCACACACGTCGCCTACTGGGTCGGCACGGACAACGGCCGCGCCGTGGCCTTCGCGAGCGGCATCGGCTTCCGCCCGACGTCAGACCGTCGCCCGATGCGGGTGGCGAGCGAGGAGGACGGCGAGCAGGAGATCGCGATGATCCTCCCGCTCGGTGAGGATCGCGGCTGGAACGTCAGCCTCTGACCTCGCGGCCCTCCTCGACGGAGCCGGATCGCGGACGATGGTCCCGCGCTGCGCCATGGGGAGGGTAGCGTCACCGTCATGCCAACGCGGGCGAGGGTGGTCTGGGACCAGACCTTCACGAAGTATGACTTCGGTCCGACCCACCCCATGTCGCCGGTCCGCCTCGACCTGACGGCCCGGTTGTGCGACGCGTTCGGCCTCTTCGACCACGATGACGTCGAGCTGCTCAACCCGGCACTGCCCGACGACGACGTCCTCGCCACCGTCCACGACCGCGACTACATCGCCGGGGTCCGCGCCGCCTCGCTCGACCCCGACCGCGCCGACCCGCGCTGGGGCATCGGCACCGAGGACGACCCCGCCTTCCGGGGCATGCACGACGCCAGCGCCCGGATCGCTGCGGGGACGCGCGACGTGTGCGAGCTGGTGTGGACGGGCCAGACCGAGCACGGCGTGAACTTCTGCGGTGGCCTCCACCACGCGATGCCCGGCAACGCCTCCGGGTTCTGCATCTACAACGACATCGCGGTCGGCATTCAGTGGTTGCTCGACCACGGAGCCCAGCGAGTCGCCTACGTCGACGTCGACGTCCACCACGGGGACGGGGTGGAGCGGATCTTCTGGGACGACCCCCGCGTCCTGACCGTCTCCATCCACGAGTCCGGGCGGGCGCTCTTCCCCGGGACCGGGTGGGCGACGGACATCGGGGGGCCGGACGCGATCGGCGCCGCGGTCAACGTGCCGCTGCCCCCCGGGGTCGGGGACGCCGCCTGGCTGCGGGCCTTCCACGCTGCGGTGATACCCGTCGTCAAGGCGTTCGCGCCAGAGGTGCTTGTCACCCAGCACGGCTGCGACACCCATGCCCAGGATCCCCTCGCCCACCTCGCCCTCTCGGTCGACGCCCAGCGGGCTGCGGCCGAGGCGCTGCACGCCCTCAGCCACGAGATCTGTGACGGCAGGTGGGTCGCCCTCGGCGGCGGCGGTTACGAGGTCGTCGACGTCGTGCCGCGCACCTGGGCCCACCTCACCGCGATCGCCCAGCACCGGCCGATCGCCGTCACCGAGGCGGTGCCGCAGGACTGGCGCGACTACGTCCGTCGGGTCACCGGACGATCGGCGCCTTCGCGGATGGGCGACCGGGACCCCGACGCGGGGCCCCTGTGGTGGCGCTCCTGGGATCTCGGCTACGACCCGGACGACGCGGTCGACCGGGCCATCATGGGCACCCGCCAGGCGGTCTTCCCCCTGCACGGGCTCGACGTCTGGTTCGACTGACCCCCGACCTGCGCCGCTGCCGTCCTGTGGTGGCAATCCCCGGTGAACGTCGGCGTGTCCCCTTGACATCCAAGATTGTGTTCCCTGATTTGACTTCCCAACCGTCACACCTGCCCCTAGAGTGACGTCTTGCACGCCAGTGGTCCGTCGCCGGAGGGGAAGCCCGGCGCTGCTCGCGCGCAGGAGATCGAGGTCACACACATGTCCACAGAGCGTCAGCTCGCCGAGGTGCGGTTCCTGACCGTTGCCGAGGTCGCCTCGATCATGCGCGTGTCGAAGATGACGGTCTACCGTCTGGTCCACGGCGGGGATCTCCCGGCCATCCGGGTGGGCCGCTCGTTCCGGGTCCCCGAGGACGCGGTGCACAAGTATCTGCGTTCCTCGTACGTCGACACCGCCTGACGCCCGGCCGACGGTTTGGGTGCGACCCTGCCCAGACGGTAGGCTTTGGGCAACTGTTCGGCGTGGTGTGTCAACCGTGTCGACGCGACGACACGCTCACACCTCAACGCAAGGACGTTCCATGGGTTCAGTGATCAAGAAGCGCCGCAAGCGGATGGCGAAGAAGAAGCACCGCAAACTGCTGCGCAAGACGCGCCACCAGCGTCGCAACAAGAAGTAGCACGGCCCCGCGCCCAGGCGCGACCGCGACATGGCATCCGGCCTCCTCCCTCCAGGGTGGGGGCCGATGTCGTTGCTGCTGCTGGGTAGGATCGCCGTGCGAGACCCCGTTCCCCACCGCTTGGAGGTGTTCCCGTGGCCTCAGTTGTCCTTGTCACGGGTGTCTCCCGCTATCTGGGGGGCAAGTTTGCGCGGGCCCTGAGCAGGGACGCGGACATCGCCAGGATCATCGGCGTCGACGTCGTGCCGCCCCCGCACTCCATCGGGCGGGCGGAGTTCGTCCGTGCCGACATCCGCAACCCGATGATCGGCAAGATCATCGTCCAGGCCGGGGTCGACACCGTCGTGCACATGAACGTCATCGCGACCCCGCTGTCCGCCGGTGGCCGGGTCTCTCAGAAGGAGATCAACGTCATCGGGACGATGCAGCTGCTCGCGGCCTGCCAGAAGGCGCCGAGCCTGGCCCGTCTGGTGGTGAAGTCGTCGGCTGCCGTCTACGGCTCCTCGCCGCGGGACCCGGCGATGTTCACCGAGGACATGGGCCCGAAGGTGCTGCCGCGCAGCGGGTTTGGCAAGGACTCCGTCGAGGTGGAGGGCTATGTGCGCGGGTTCTCCCGCCGCCGCCCCGAGGTCGGGATCTCGATGCTGCGCTTCGCCAACATCATCGGCCAGGGCATCCGGACGTCGTTGACCGACTACTTCTCTCTTCCGGTGGTGCCGGTGCCGTTCGGTTTCGACGCCCGACTCCAGTTCGTCCACGAGGACGACGCCACCGCTGTGCTGATCGCGTCCGCGACGGCTCGTGAGGCGGTCGGCATCGTCAACGTCGCGGGGGACGGCGTCATCACCGTCGCCCAGGCGGCGGCCCTCGTCGGTCGACCGATCGTGCCGATCCCGCTGCCCGCTGCAGGTCTCCTCGGCACCTTCGTCAAACGCTCCGGACTCGCTGACTTCTCCTCCGACCAGATGCACTACCTCGCCCACGGCCGGGGGCTCGACACCACCCGGATGCGCGATGTCCTCCGCTTCGATCCGGCCTTCACGACCAAGGAGGCGTTCCTCGACTTCGCCCGTCACGTCAGGGCCCCACTGCCGGGCGTGGATGCTGTCGGACACGCCGTCCAGGGTGCGGCCGGCAGCGCCGCCACGGCGATCGCCCACGTCTGGGCCGTCGGAAGGCGCACCTGATGGCGACCGATCCGACCACCCAGTCGAGCACGACGACGTCCGCGCCAACGGGGAGCGCCAGCCCGGCCCGGAGCATGAAGGCGACCGCAAAGAACGTCACAGCGAAAAAAGTGACTGCGAAGAAGGTGACCGCGAAGACGGTGACCGCGAAGAAGACCGCGTCGGCCCCCGCCGGCGCCCGACGCGGGTCCTCGAGCCGGGACGCCCTCGCGGCCGGGGCTGCCCGCGCGACGGGTGAGCGCTCCCGTCGCACCCGCACGCCCCTACTCGGCCCCGGCCCGGTGGCGGAAGCGCCGGTCTCCACGACCGTGCCCGCCCCGACGACCGTGTCCGCCCCGACTGTGCCCTTCCCGGTGGCAGAAGCGCCCCCGCTCGGCGTCCCCACCGACGCGATCCGTGCCGCCGCGGAGGTGACCTCCAGGCATACGGCGTCGAAGCACCGTCCCCAGCCCAGCCCGCGGACGACGACGCCCTCGGCCAAGGCAGTCGCCCACTCGGGCGGTAGGGCGCAGCGGCGATCGCCGACCCGTGGGTCGGGGAACCGCGGCACGAGGGCCCGGCGGGCGCTCGTGTCGGTGCCCGACGTCCCCGAGGGCGGCAGCAGCTCTCCGGTGCCCGTACCCCGGCCGGGCGCGATCCACCCGGGGATGGAGGATCTCCTCCACGCCGGCGTCGCCGCACTGCGCACCGTGGCCGCCGCGACGGGCATCTCGCCGGAGGACGTCGAGGTGCAGGTGGCCCGGACGTTGGCCTTCCTGCGGCGCCGGCTCACGGGCGAGTTCCACGTCGACGAGTTCGGTTTCGACGAGGACTTCACGACGAACGCCTACCTCCCGCTCCTGCGGCCGCTCTACCGCTCGTGGTTCCGCGTGGAGGTGCGGGGCATGGAGAACATCCCTGCCGACGGTGGGGGTCTCGTGGTCGCCAACCACTCCGGCACCGTCGCGATGGACTCGCTCATGACGCAGGTCGCGGTCTTCGACGAGCACCCTGCGCACCGTCACCTGCGGATGCTCGGCGCCGACCTCGTCTTCCAGACACCGTTCGTCGGGCAGCTGGCGCGCAAGTCGGGCTCCACCCTCGCAGGAAACGCGGATGCCGAGCGACTGCTCGCCGGGGGCGACCTCGTGGGGGTGTGGCCCGAGGGCTTCAAGGGTGTCGGCAAGCCGTTCAGCGAACGCTACAAACTGCAACGATTTGGGCGAGGAGGCTTCGTGGCGGCGGCGATCCGCACCGGAGTGCCGATCATCCCCTGCTCGATCGTCGGAGCCGAGGAGATCTACCCGATCATCGGCAACATGAAGACGCTCGCGAGACTCGTTGGTGCGCCCTATGCTCCGGTGACGCCGACCTGGCCCTTGCTCGGACCGCTGGGACTTATCCCGTTGCCGAGCAAGTGGATCATCGAGTTCGGCGTCCCCGTCGAGACGAAGGACCTGGGCGCCGGCGCGGCCGACGACCCGATGCTCGTCTTCGACCTCACGGACCAGATCCGGGAGACGATCCAACAGACGCTCTATTCTCTGCTGATGCAACGACGTTCGGTGTTCTTCTAGGCGCTCGGACTCCTGCGCGCAGCGTGCTCGTTATCGGCCCCTGTGATGTATATGGTTGTGGCACAGACGGATTGACGGAAATCCGACGTCGACCTGGATGCCCTGACCCGAGGTATCACCGAGGTGCTTGAGGCCTCTTTCCCATTGCAAGCGCCAATCGGGAAGGAGGTGAACACTATGTCCAAGATCATGATGAGTGAGCTGGAGAGCCAGATCGTCGACCTTCTCCCCGAGAAGGAGACCCTGTTCTTCAACAACAACTGGGCCGCCGTCTACGCGTCCAACTCGTCGCTCGCCCTCAACGCAGCGACGCTCTTCTCCTCGGCGACCAGCACCGCGGTGCAGACGATCGTCGTCGCGCAGGGCTGAGCCCTCCACGGTCCGGTGCTGCACTGAGTGTCCATTCGCCCTGTGACATTGAGTGCAGCACCGGGCTCTTCGCTACCAAAGTGAGGTTGTCATGCAGACACACACCATTGCGGGGCGTGAGCTCGATTCGCAGCTGGCCGAGCTTCTCCCCGCCAAGGAGACGCTCTTCTTCAACATCAACATCGCGCCCGTCATCGGGGTCAATGTGGCCCTGGCGATCAACGCGGCGACGATCAACTCAGCAGCGAACGCGCTGGCGTTCCAAAACCTCAGCGGCCTGGTGCACTGACCAGGTCGTCGAGCTCGTCGGCGCCGGCGGGAGGTCGCCCCAGGCGACAACCCCGTCGGCGTCGGCGTCGGCCCCGAGCGTGGTGCCGGCCTGCTGAGCCCCCGACCACGTGACCATGCGGTGAGAGGACGTCGAGCCCGATGACCCAACAGATCCTGTCCGAGGCCCCGAGGTGGGTCCGCCCCCCCGGTGTCAGCCTCCTCGGTCCGGTGCAGGACTCCGGACTGACCTCGCCGTGCTTCCTGATCCGCCGTCCGGACGGTCAGGTCATCCAGCTGTCACAGCTGCTCAACACCGTCGTCGCGCGTCTCGACCCGCGGCAGTCGCCCGACGACGTCGCCGCAGCAGTGAGCCGGGCCTACGGCCGGACCCTCACCGTCGAGGGGCTCGAATATCTCGTCGAGTCAAAGCTGCGCCCTCTGGGTCTCGTCGAGGACGTCGGCGCGGTGACGACATCCGCCCAGCAGCTGCCGACATCTGATCCAGTGCTCAGCCTCGGACTGCGAGGCACCCTCATCCCGGAGCGGGTCGTCCAGCGACTCGGCGCCGTCGTCGCGCCCCTGTTCACACCCGTCGTTGTCCTGCTCGCCATGCTCGCCCTGATCGTCATGGACGTCCGGCTCATGCTGGGAGGTCAGGTCATGACCGCGCTCGAACAGGTTCTGGCCACCCCGACGCTGCTGCTGGGGCTCTTCGCCCTGATGACCGTGGGCGCCGTCATCCACGAACTTGGTCACGCTGCAGGCTGCGTCTACTCCGGCGGGCGACCCGGGCGCATCGGCTTCGGGGTCTACCTCCTCTTCCCGGCCTTCTTCACCAATGTGACGGACTCCTACCGACTCAACCGGGCCGGGCGGCTCCGCACCGATCTCGGTGGCCTCTACTTCAATGTCTGGTGCCTGCTGGTGGCCGGCGGGATCCATCTCTCCACGGGGAACGGCATGCTGCTGCTCCTCGTCGTGCTGATGCACATCGAGATGGCCCAACAGCTGATCCCCACGGTGCGTTTCGACGGCTACTTCATCCTCACGGATCTCACCGGCGTGCCCGACCTCTTCTCCAAGGTCCGTCCGGTCCTCTCCGGCATGCTGCCCGGCCGTCCCGTGGACGCCCGGGTGGCCGAGCTGCGCCCCGGCGTGCGCCGCGTCGTGACCGCGTGGGTGCTGGCCGTCGTGCCCCTCATCGCCTTCGGCATGGTGTGGCTGGTCCTGCACCTGCCGGAGCTCATCACGTCCGCCGCCAAGGCGATTGCGGTTCAATGGGAGACGTTGCAGGGGGCGTGGTCGCAGGGTCAGCCGGTGGTCGTGGCCCTGTCGACGATCTCGCTGGTCCTGCTCGGTGCTCCGCTCGCAGGCCTGGCGGTCATGGCGTACCGGATGGTCCTGGTGCTCGCCGGGGCCGTGTGGCGTCGCCTGGCGCGAGTCGTGAGGCGGCAGCCCGTGAACGCCGAGGGACCAGCACCGGCTCTGCCCGCGCCGGCTCTGACTGCGCCGGCGCCCGGCCCTCCGCAGGTTGCGCCGGACGCCATGGCCCCGCTCGACATGGAGACATTGAGCGGTCTGACCGCAGCCGAGTTCACGGACGAGGCCGTCACGGGTGTTCGGCGCCACGTCGCACTCACCGGCTGGCGCCGGGTCCTGCGGGTCGGCACCGGCGGCCTGGTCTCTATGGCCCCGGGTCGTGTCGAGCGACACCAGCAGCAGCTGGTGGCCCGCGTCCGCGCCCCGATCGACGGCAGCCGCCGCGTCGTCGTCATGAGCCGCAAGGGTGGCGTCGGCAAGACCACGGTGACCGTGGGCCTCGGGGCCACCTTCGCGACCTGCCGCGGTGACCGCGTCGTTGCGGTCGACGCCAACCCCGACGCCGGCAACCTCGGCCGCCGCATCGCCGGGGACTGCACGAGCACCATCACCGACCTGCTCGGCAACGTCGACGGCATCGACACCTTCTCGGCCATGCGTCGCTACACCTCGCAGTGCACCGAGTCCAGGCTCGAGGTCCTTGCCTCCGACGACGACGCGCGGATCAGCCAGGCGCTGGACCGACCGGCATACCGTCGAGTGGTCTCGCTGCTCGACCGCTACTACAACCTCATCCTCCTCGACACCGGGACCGGGATCCTGGACAGCGCCAACCAGGGACTGCTGGCCGACGCGGACCAGCTCGTGCTCGTCCTGCGACCGGCCCTCGACGGGGCCCGCGCGGGGGCACAGACCCTCGACTGGCTCGAGGAGCACGGGTATGCCGCCCTGGTCGCCACCGCGGTGGTCGTCATCAACGGCGTCCGGCACGACGACGAGGGCGTCGCGTTCGCGCAACGCCACTTCGCGCAGCGCTGCGGGCACGTGACGACGATCCCGTGGGACGCGAACCTCGAGTCGGGTGGGCGGACCACTCTCTCCGGTCTGGCGCCGCGGACCCGCGAGGCCTTCATCGACGTGGCCGCGGCCCTCGCGGACCAGTTCTCGGGATCAGGAAGGGCATGACATGGCTCCACGAATGCTGACGAAGGTCCTCGCTGCCCTCACGCTCGGCGCGGCGGCACTGACCATCCCCGCGCAGGACACCGCCTCGGCCGGGAGCGCACGAGCTGACCTCCTGGCCTCGGCCAATGCCAGCGACGTCGCCCCGCAACAGTCGGACCACCAGGCTGACACCGCACGTCTCGGTCGCGGGGGCCATGCCCGGTCCACATCGACGGCCTCGGCCCTCTGCCCGGGGTGCCAGGGCGAGGCCAGGACGGTGCAGGTGGTCTACACCGAACGCGGTGACGTCGCCGCCGACAACGTCGCGGCAGCGTGGGCGTCCTGCGCAGGCTGCCGGGCGTCGTCCCTCGCTATCCAGGTCGTGGTCCTCAAGGGAAGGCGTGCGGGCACCCTGGTCGTGACGAATCGGGCGCTCGCCGTCAACGCGGCCTGTGAGGTCTGTGAGACGCAGGCGCTGGCCGTGCAGTTCGTCCTGTCCGGAGGCAGTGGGGAGCGGATGTCAGGACGGGTGAGGGCACTGCTCGACAATCTCGCGGCCCAGCTGGGCGAGGACCTGAGCGCTCCGCCCCAGAAGGACCGACGCTCCGTCGCGCCACAGACGGCACCGCAAAAGGCGCCGGACACGTCCGGGACGCCTCAGGTGCGCGCGGTGGCCGACGCACTCGAGAACGATCTCGGGGGTTCCGTCGAGGTCCATGTCGAGGGCCGACAGGGCTAGGTCCGGGTGAGGTGCCGCGCCGTCCGCCCCGGAGCGGCCCGTTCCGTGGCGGGCCGGTGAGGCATCACCGGCAGACTCCGAGGGCGCAGGACCCGCTCACGACCAGGCCTCAGCCGACCCCGGAGCCGCCGACCGTCGCCGCCGTCGCCGCCAGCACAGGGACCGTGGCGGTGGCCCCTGGGACGGTGGCTCCCACACCGCCGCCGCCCACGCCGGCCTCTCCGGGGGTCAACGCCGCCCCGGGCAGTCCGCCCGTCGCCGAAACATCGGGCAGTCTGCTGGTCACCGTCGCCCCGGGCAGTGTGGCGCTCGCGCCGACGCCCGCCCCGCCACCGGTCCCCGTCGACGCTCCAAC
>NZ_JBKJPP010000053.1:0-6826 GCF_046595215.1 Lapillicoccus sp.
GGCAACCTGCCTCCAGAACTCACGCTCCACCTGCCGTGGCACCCTCGGACGTCCTCGACCTGCCATGACAACACCCCCATCCGATCAGGGTGTTGCAAGGACCCCTTGAACCCAAGAGCGAGTGCTGGCGCAATATCTTTCACCCGGGAGCGGTGGTGGGGATTGTCGGGGAAGGCCAGAGCAGGACGCTCGTTCCCGTTTGAGGCCCAGCGGAGCGCACGCACGACGGCTACTCCGATGTGCGAAGCGACCTGATTGCCCGTGAAGTGTTCGCCGTAGCGCCGGGTCGTGACCTTGGAACTTCCTGCTCCCTTGGCCTCCACCAGAAGCCGCTCGTCCCCCTTGAACGCGACGATGTCGTCGCCCCGCTCGTGTGCATGCGCCGTCGACTCGATCACCCAGCCCTTGGAGCCTACGAAGGCAACGACGGCATCCACGACATCGTCTTCGAGCAGCACCATGCCAACGTAGCTGAACGTCGCTCGCTGTTCTGTGTCATCGACCCGTCGGAAGTGACTCGCTCAGACGTCCTGTCATCAGTGGGGTCCGGTGGCATGGCTGCGTCCGCAGGCGGCGGAAGGACGCACCCACCTGGTGCGCCACGAGGGATCGAGCAACTCCCGGCATGTGCGCGCGTTCGCCGGCGCCGGCTTGGACGTTCTCTCGGGGCCATGAGCGGACGACGGAAGAGTTGCACCGGACCCTCTGACGGCCACGACCCGCTCGCGGAAAAGACGCAGGGCAGAGACCTGCGCATCGAGTCATGGGCGGTCCGAAGCCGACGGCGACGGGCGGCACGTAACCGGCATGACCAGACACTTCGATCGGCGGCGCCAGCGGTCGGGCAGGCCATCCGAGTCCGTCAGCCGCGGCCAAGCGGCGCTCAAGTATGAGCGCGCATGAAGATTGTGTTCTGACTGAATGACCACCCTGTCGATCTCAGCGGGGCTTTACGTCATGAAGCGATTGCTGGTCGGCCCACCGGGGCCATCTGGTTGACGCCGGAGAGCTGCTCATGCATGATCTTGTCCGGTCACGGCGGCGAGCAGGCCTTGGTAGTCCTCGGTGCACGGACCGCAGGCGGCGAGGTGCGCCGCGATGCCGGGGTACCTCGACGCGGCCTCGCCAGAGGCGTCCGGCACGACGAGGTCCACGTAGACGTGCAGCAGCCTCAGGGCCTCGTCGCAGCCGACGTCGCGTGGGTCCGTCCGAAGGAACCAGTCCAGCTCTGACCAGCCGCTCATGACCGCTTTACCGCCTGGGTGGGGTCCTGGCCGCCGGGTGACCCGTCGCGGGTGACGTCCAGATATCCCTTGGCGACCAGAGCGGCCCGGATCTTCCGTCGGGCATCGAACATCGTCTGGTAGAGCGCGTTGCGGTTCGAGTCGAGTTTCACGGCGAGGGCGTCGAGGGGGATGCCGTCTACGACGATCGCGGTGAAGACGCGCCGCTGGCGCTCGGTCAGCTCCTGCTCGACGACTTGCCGGAGGGCGTTCAGGAGGTCGCGGTGCTGGGCGTTCTCGGCCGGACCCATCCCGAGGTGGTCCGGGAGACGGTCCCAGTCCGCGGTTTCCATGGTGGTGGCGGGCCGGCGCCAGAAGTGGCGACCCAGCTTGTTGGACACCTCGAGGATCACGAACGCGTAGGCCCACGTGGTGAACTGGCTCTCGCCACGGAAGGTGTGCAGCTTCGCCGTAATGGCCAGGAGCGCGTCGTCGGCGGCTTGGTCGGCGAGGTCGTCCAGCTCTGGTCCGGCCAGTCGGAGCCGGTTGTCCCGGCGACGAACCTCCGTGTGAGCGATCCGCACGAGGATGCCGTGCAGTTCGGCCAGCGCCGCCTCTTGCGGGCGGCCCTGGCTCCCGAGCGCGCTCACCCAGTCGAGCGCCGGCTCGGGCGGCCTGTGGAGCTCGGCTGGGTCGGTCGGCGGCATGTCTGGATGCTACGCAGGACGCACGCCCCCGAATGGGGACCGTGGCTAACGGTCCCCTTACGGGAGCGTGGCCCGTCGTGCTCGGCGTGCGCTCGCTCAGCCGTGCCGCTGAATGGAGATGGCCGGGCAGTTGATGAGGAAGCCGGAGCGACCGAACTTGCTGCCGTCGGGCGCCGTGATGAGGCCCTGGGCCGCGAGCGTACGCAGGTCGGGAAACGAGGTCTGCCGGACGTTGAGCCCGGCGGCGACCGCCTGCGGCGTCCACTGCGCGAGGTTGGCGTCCCAGAGCGGGCTGTAGCCCGACTTGGCGCTCTGGCTGGGGACCTCACCGAGGATATTGAGCGGGTCCAGGCCGTCCAGCAGAGCGCTGGACAGACCCTGCCGCTCGGGGTTGTTCACCCCGGTCTGGCCGTTGGTGACGATGCCGATCTCCTCACGGGCCGGCGGCACCGGGTCGGGCAGCGGGCTGAAGTCCGGGGGCGCGGCGTTCAAAGCCGGCGCCAGGGCGGCGTTCTCCAGGGCGGCCGCCAGGGGGATGGACGCCTCGAACGAGACGTAGTGGACGGCCTGATCCTCGTAGAAGCCGTCGGTCTCGCGGTAGACCACTCGACCCGTGAGCGCGTCGTTGCTGACGACCTTGTCCGCCTGACCGCTGGGGTTGGCCACCTGTGGTGCGTTGAGGACGGTGCCATCGGCCAGGCGGACGACCGGGCTGTATCCGGGTTCACCGACCGCGCCGGGGATCGCCGTGGTGGGGGGGAACCCGGTCGGGCCGGGGACGACGACCCGCTGGGGGGTGAAGTCGACGCTGGCCGGGAAGGTCAGCGAGGTGGCGGTGCCCGAGACCTGCTGAGCGGCGGCCGTGCCTGCGGTGTTCGCCAGCCGGGGCGCGAAGTTGACCCCCAGACGGCGGGCGGCCTCCTTGGTGGAGGCGTCGGTGATGACGTAGGTGACCGACCGGCCTTGGCTCGTCCCGGTGTAGCGGGGCAACGACACGGTATGCGCGTTGGGGTCCTCGATGAAGCTCGGCGCGAAGACCCTGAACGCGCTGTCGCCGGTGGCCGTGCCGGCTGCGTGGGCGGCGGTGCCGGCTGCGTGGGCGGTACCGGCCGACACCGCCGGAGCGAGAAGGGTAAGGCCGGCCGCGGCGATGAGGGCCGGACCCGCCAGTCGGGTGGAGGTGCGCATGAGGGGGCTCCTTTGTCGGGATGGGTGACGGTTGTTCCGTGACCCCTGCCCGTAGGCGTCCGTAACCCCACCCGTTCTTACCCGGAAGCGACGGATCGGAAGGCCCCGTAAGGGCGCCGTTATCGCCTCGCGTCTCGAGCCATCGTCGAGGTCACCTCAGCGGAATACAAGGGTGACTGGCTACGCTCGCACCGCGAAGGGCGACGCGGCGGGACCCAATGGCCGATCGACATGCTGCTCGCGCACCGCAGCCACCCCGCAACAGCGCCGGTCGCGTGCGATGGACTGGGGCACCTTCACCGCCAAACATCCTCGAAACCGGAACGCAGTCCTACCGGCTGCGCACCAGCATGACCACCCGGAGACGGGAGATTGGACCCACCTCCATCGAGTGGGCCTGATCGACGCGCCCGCGCCGACGACCCCCGGCGTGGCGCGCCTGAAGGTAGATATGAGGGGTCGTCCGGGTGGACGAGCTCGGAAATGCCTGGCACGAAGTGTGGGACCCGGGCAGGCTGGGCGTGTGAACACGCCCGAACTCATCAGTGCTCCTGCTGCTGTCAGGCCGGCCGCCGCCGGCGACGTCGTTCCGATTCAAGGTCTTGCCGTGGGCAACGGGATGTTTGCTCCCGATGACATGGCCGGCTTCGATGAGATGCTGCACGGCTATCTGGACGGCTCCCTCGACAAGCATCGCTGGGCTGTCGCCGAGGACGCAGCCGGTCGTGTGGCCGGTGCGGCGTACTACGCACCCGAGCCGTTCGCCGACAAGGTCTGGAACCTGTACTTCCTCGCCGTCGATCCGCACCGGCACCGATCGGGCATCGGCACCACCCTGGTCTCCCACGTCGAGCAGTCGTTACGCAGTGCGGGAGAGCAGGTCGCCCGGGTGCTGATCGTCGAGACCTCCAGCACCAACGATTACGAGGCGGCCCGGCGTTTCTACGACCGGGAAGGCTTCGACCGGGAGGCCCGTGTCCGTGAGTTCTACGGTAAAGGCGACGACAAGATCGTGTTCTGGAAGTCGCTCCTGGGAACGGTTTCCTGAACACCTTCTGCTTTATAGTCTCCGGCGTGGCCCGACCGTTGCCGACCTCTGCGGGCGTCGTGCCGCTCGCGGCAGCTCACGGCGCCGCCAGGTCGTTGCCGTTGACGTCCGCCGCGGGCGCGCTGATCGCCACCCTCGGCGGGTTGATCGGGCTGGGCGGGGCGGAGTTCCGTCTCTCGCTGCTGATCGGGATCTTCGGGTTCGTGGCGTTGCAGGCCGTCATCCTGAACAGGCGATGAGCCTGATCGTTGTCACCATCGTCCTCCCTGCCCGGCTGGCGTCGGTGCCCTACTCCCAGGTCGCGCCGCACTGGCTCGTCGCCGTAAACCTGCTTGCCGCAGCCTGATCGGGGCCTGGGTAGGGGCGGGCTGGGCCACCAAGATGCGCTCGGCAACTCAAAGATCCTCGCCGGACTGCTCGTGCTCATCGCCGCAGCGCTGGCTTGGACCCACTTCTGCCAGGTTGGCAGCCTGCACCTGAACCTGGTCCTGAGCGCTGTCCTCGGGCAGCTCGCGGGCGCCGCGATCGGCGTCGTCGCTGCGGTGATGGGCGTCGCTGGCGGCGAGCTACTGATCCCCACCATCGTGTTGCTGTTCGCCGTCGACATCAAATTCGCCGGGCCTCTGTCGTTGGCAGTCTCGCTGCTGACGACGCTGGTCGCGTTCGCCCGTTACAGCCAAGACGAGAGCTTCACCGTCCTGCGCCGCGACAAGAACTGCGTCATCGCCATGACCGTCGGGTCCATCACCGGAACGATCATCGGCGGACTCGACCGCCAGATGTTCATCCTGACAGGCGACGGTAGGCGGCCGTGGCGCGATGTGAGCCGGTCCCTAACGTGCCGCTCGGCGTCTGGACAGCAATCGGCACGAAGCCAAGGCGGGGAAGTCTGGGATGGGTGAGGGCTACGTGACCAGCGAGTCGCGACGCGGGCCGGTCCGCAGCAGGAGCCGCTGTCCCGGCCGCAGCTGGGCGCACCGGTCGACGTCGACGTCATCGACGTAGCCGATCACGGGGTATCCGCCCGTCACCGGGTGGTCGGCCAGGAAGAGGACGGGCTGGCCGGAGGCGGGCACCTGCAAGGCTCCGCGGACCAGGCCCTCGCTGGGCAGCTCGTCGGTGCGGTCCCGTGCGAGCGGATCGCCCTCGAGTCGCAACCCGACCCGGTTGCTGTCGGTGGTGACCGTCCAGGGTTGCCCGACCAGTGAGCCCCACGCCTCGTCGGGGAACCAGTCCCGGCGGGGCCCGGCCGTCACCCGCACCGTCACGTCGCCGGCCTCGGGGTCGGCCACGGCGGCGAGATCGACTCCGGGCATCGGCTGCTGGGAGGTGCCGACGGCGAGGGTGGTGCCAGGCGTCACGACATCCGGCCCGAGTCCGCTGAGGACGTCGGTCGCGCACGACCCGAGCACCGGCTCGACGGCGAACCCGCCGCGCACCGCGAGGTAGGTGCGCAGACCGCTGGCCGGCGGGCCGAGCTCCAGCACCTGCCCGGACCGCAGGGTGGTGGGGGCGTTGTGCTGTCGCGAGCCCGCGCACCGGGCCCCCGTGGTCACGACGACGATGTCGCGGTCGGACCGCAGCCGCAGGCCGCCGTAGGTCACCTCGAGCGCGGGGGCAGCGTCGGCGTTGCCGACCAGCCGGTTCGCCAGCCGGTACGACGCCAGGTCGCAGGCACCGGAGCGGCCGACCCCGAGCGCGGCCCGGCCGGGTCGTCCGGAGTCCTGCACCGTGGTGAGCAGGCCCGTCGCCAGCACTGTCACCGTTGTGGTCACGGTGCCGCCGCCTCGTCGACGAAGCGGACCCGCACCCCGGGGCGCAGGACCGCTGGTGTCTGCCGGGCGGGGTCGAACATGGTCAGGGGTGTTCGGCCGAGCAGCTGCCAGCCGCCGGGCGACTCGCGGGGGTAGACGCCGCTGAACTCGCCCGCCAGCGCCACGGCGCCGAGCGGCACCTTCGTGCGGGGGGTCGATCGGCGAGGGACCGCAGTCGTCCACGTCGGCGACGTGAGGTAGCCGAAGCCGGGGATGAACCCGCAGAAGGCCACGGTCCATTCGTCGGCCGTGTGGCGCCGGACGAGCTCGACCGTGTCGCAGCCGAGCAGCGCCGCCGCTTCCTCAAGGTCCTCGCCGTCGTAGGTCACGGGCACCTCGACGAGCTCACCGCGGGCCTGCTGGTCCTCCCGTGGTGTCGTCGAGCGGACCGCCCGCTCGACGGCGGCGAGGGACGCCACCGCCGGGTCGGTGACGAGCAGCAGGGTGCGCGCCGCCGGGACGATGTCGACCACGCCCGCCGGCGGGTCGCCGACGAGCGCTGCGTAGAGCGCGACCACCTCGTCGAGGTCGTCGACCTCGACGAGCATCGCGGTCGAGCCGCTCGGGAGGATTCGCATCAGTGCACGAAGGGGGCGACGGTGACCCCGGCCTGGTCGAGCGCGTCCCTGACGCGGCGGGCGATGTCGACGGCGCCGGCAGTGTCGCCGTGCACGCAGATCGAGCCTGCCTTGAGGGTGAGCGAGCCCCCGTCGACGTCGGTGATCGGCGCGCCGGTGGCGATCGCGACACAGCGACGGGCGATCTCGTCGGCATCGGTGAGCACTGCTCCTGGCAGCCGCCGCGAGACCAGGGTGCCGTCGGGGGTGTAGGCACGGTCGGCGAAGG
>NZ_JBKJPP010000090.1:0-20053 GCF_046595215.1 Lapillicoccus sp.
GTCGTCCCGGCGATTGTGGTCCCAGCGCAGGAAGCCGGCCGCCTCAGCCGACGCCTCGTCCTCGAACCACACCGCCGGACGCATCCTGCTGAAGCCGGGGGACTCCCGGGTGTGGAAGAGCATGGAGTCGATGTTGCCCTTGATGGTCCAGCCCTCTGGGCCGAAGCCGTTGCCCGCCGGCAGGGCGGAGCCCGCGCCGTAGTCGGACGTGCTCCGTCTGCCCGTGGTTGCCAGCGTGCCCGTGTCGCCCGGTGAGCTCGGCTCTGTGGCAACGGTTTCCGGCTCCGCGTCCACCCCGGAAGAGATCAGGCCAGGGTCCGACGGCTCCCAGTCGGTGGTCGGGGCGCTGACAGTCGGTCCCGGTCGGGCGCCCTCGTCGACCGCTCCGCGCGCGTCGTCGCCACTCTCCGTGCCCGCCGGGGCAGCGGTCTCCCATTCGGACATCGGCGCGATCCCCCCCGCACCGACCGGCGAAGTCGCGGCTGGGACCTCGCCCGCATCCGGCGCGGTGGGCTCCCGACGGGCGGGCGGCTCGAGTTCCTCGGCGCCCCCGCGAGTGCGGACGACGGATCTGACGACGGCCACGATGAGCAGCAGGACGATGACGATCCACACCCAGGACGGCATGATGGTGACCCCTTCAACGGTTGCGGACGCAGGTGTGTGGGTTCCGCTGTCGAGCAGGCTCGGAGCCTCACGTGGGGTCACGCTAGCGAAAGAGGGAAGCGGTCGACCAGCGCGGCGACGGATCCGTGTCGATCCGGGCCGTGGGCGCTGGTGAGCGGCAGGAAAGAGGGGCAGAGTGGGTCCGGAACGACCCGACCCCGCGATGGAGCGACCCGATGGACGCCAAGGACCTCCCCGATCTCGACCACGTCGAGGAGACGATCGCTGCGGCCCGTGAGGCCAAGGACAAGCTGCTCGACGTCGACCCCCACGCGATCAACCCGACCGAGGACGAGACGGCCCCGACCGACAACGACACCGACGCGGACACCGGAGTCGCCGAGGCGAGCGACGGGCCGCGGACCGCGTCCGACGACCCGGACTGAGCGGGCTCTGTGAGCCGTTGCCAGCAACGCGGGTGACAATGAGCCCGTGAGCCAATTCCTCGACGGCATCCTCAACCTGTCCCCGATCTGGATCTACCTCATCGTGGGGCTCCTCGTCTTCCTCGAGGACGCGATCTTCATCGGCTTCGTCCTGCCCGGCGAGACGGCGGCCGTCCTCGCCGGGGTCTCGGCGAGCTTCGGGCAGACCGAGCTGGCTGTCGCGATGGTCATCGTCGTCGTGGCCGCGATCCTCGGCGACACCGTCGGCTACGAGGTCGGAAAGCACGTCTTCGGACCCAAGATCATCGACGGCCGGTTCCTGCGGGGCCATCGCCACAAGCTCAACAGCGCGGAGGACTTCCTCAAGCGTCGCGGCGGCACGGCCGTCTTCCTCGGCCGCTTCACCGCGTTCTTCCGTGCGATGATGCCGGCGCTGGCGGGGGCTGCCGGGATGCCCTACCGCACCTTCCTGGTGTGGAACGCCGCGGGCGGGATCATCTGGGGCTCGCTCTTCGTCACCCTCGGCTACCTCGCCGGGCACTCCTACCGGGCCATCGAGCAGACGGTCGGTCGGGGCCTGGCAGTCGGGGTCGCGGCCGTCGTCGTCGTGGCAGCGGTCGTCTGGAAGATCCGGTCAGAGCGCCGGGACAAGACCGAAGAGCGGGAGTATGCCGCGGAGCAGGTCGGCGGCGAGCCCGCCGCGAACCCCGACCGCGCCTGAGGCCGCAGCCGGTCCGCGCCTGCGGGCACCCGGCATACGCCGTCGTGGTGGCGCCTCGTCGTCCGCCGGGGTCAGCCGCTGCGGCGCTTGCGGGCCTGCTCGGCCTTGCGGCGCAGCTGGTTGTAGCTGCCGCTGAGGCCCATCGCCTTCCTGACCTCGGCGACGACGGCCTTGACCTCCGTGCGGGTGCGCTCGGTGCCGTCGACGATGATCTCGTCCACGAGCCCGCCCCGCTTCTCGTAGGTGGACCGGCGCTCGCGCATCGGCTCGAGATAGGCGTTGAGCGCGACCGTGAGCCTGTCCTTGACCTCGACGTCGCCCACGGTGCCGGCCCGGTAGCGGTCCTTGAGGTCGTCGACCTCGCCCGTGTCGGGGTTGAACGCGTCGTGGTAGGCAAAGACCGGGTTGCCCTCGACGGTGCCGGGGATGTCGGCGCGCACCCGGTTGGGGTCGGTGAACATCCCGGCGACCTTCTTCTTCACCGTCGCCGCGTCGTCCGAGAGCATGATCGCGTTGCCGAGTGACTTGCTCATCTTGGCCTGGCCGTCGGTGCCGATGAGGGTGGTGATCTCGCTGACGATCAGCTCGGGGATCGGGAAGACCTCGCCGTAGAGGAAGTTGAAGCGCCGGGCGATTTCGCGGGTGACCTCGACGTGGGCGTGGTTGTCCTTGCCGACCGGCACGATGTTGCCCTTGACGCAGAGGATGTCGGCGGCCTGCAGGACGGGATAGCCGAGCAGCCCGTAGGGCATCTCGTCCTTGCCGGCCGCGCGCGCCATATCCTTCAGGCTCGGGACCCGCTCCAGCCTCGGGACGGTGACGAGGTTCTGGAAGAGGGTGTTGAGCTCGGTCACCTCGGGGATCGCCGACTGGAGGTAGAAGGTCACCTGCTCCGGGTCGATGCCGGCCGAGAGCTGGTCGAGCACCATGTCGCGGGCGTTGCCCGCCACCTCGTCGATGTCCTTGCGGGTGTTCTTCGTCGTCAGCATGTGCAGGTCGGCGATGATGAGGAACGTCTCATAGTCGTGTTGTAGACGCACCCTGTTCTCGATGCTGCCGACGTAGTGACCGAGGTGCAGGCGGCCGGTGGGCCGGTCCCCGGTGAGCATCCGCCTGCGCGCGGGCGCCGCGGACGGAGCGGCCGCGTCGGTGGTGGTGGTGGTCATGATCTGCTCCTTGGGTGGGGGCCCGCCGGGGTCATCGGCGCCTGACATGACGACGCCTGACACGCAGAAGCCGCCCTCGGTGGGGCGGCTTCGTGGTGGTGAACTCGAGGCGCCCGGTCAGCGCAGCCACCAACCCGGCAGGGCGCTGAGGGCGGAGCCGCGGATGCTGGTGGACGAGGTCACCGTTCGATCCTAGACCCTCGCGCTAGGGTCGAGAGCGGCGTGCGTCGCGCGCGCCCCAGGCCGTCGACAAAGGAGTCGCCTCATGCCCATCCCCACCGAGAACGTCGGGTCCCTGCCCCGCCCCGCGAAGCTGCAGCAGGCCATCGCGGACTACGACGCGGGCAGCATCGAGTTCGCCGACCTCGCTGCCCAGCAGGACGCCGCCTGCCGCGACTCCATCGAGCGGATGGAGGCCACCGGGGCGCCGATCGTGTCCGACGGGGAGCAGCGCGCCTCGAGCTTCGCGACCTACCCGCTCACGGACACGCTGGCGGGCAC
Organism: Lapillicoccus sp.; assembly: GCF_046595215.1. NCBI lineage: Bacteria > Bacillati > Actinomycetota > Actinomycetes > Micrococcales > Intrasporangiaceae > Lapillicoccus > Lapillicoccus sp. The sequence continues at coordinate 3,441 of NZ_JBKJPP010000090.1, forward strand.
CGGCCTCGCGGACAACCTCGCCGGCGACGGGCAGTACTTCGCGATCTTTGACGACGGCCACCACCGCCAGCTGCCCCGGCTCACCGGAGGTCCGTTCCGCTACAAGACGTTCGCCTCGGACTACCTGAGCCAGTCCATCCCCTACGCGACGAAGCCGATGAAGCAGGCGGTCATCGCCCCGTCGATGCTGTCGCTGCTCTATCCCCTCGACGACCAGCTCGACGGCTACTCGCGCGAGCAGTTCCTCGCCGACCTGTGCGACGAGGCCGAGAAGGACATCCGGCAGGCCTTCGCTGCCGGTGCTGCCCGCGTGTCGATCGACTTCACCGAGGGCCGGCTCGCGTCGAAGAACGACCCCCGCAACCCGTGGACCGGCCGGCACATGCTCCAGCAGTTCATCGAGCTGAACAACCGGGTTATCGACCGGTTCTCGGCGCAGGAGCGGGCCAACATCGGCATCCACACCTGCCCGGGCGGCGACATGGACTCGGTGCACTCAGCCGAGGTCGACTACGCCGAGCTGCTGCCGTCGATGTTCGCCATGAACGCCGGCTACTTCCTCATGCAGCTGGCCAGCGAGAAGGACAAGGAGCGCGTCTACAAGCTCGTCGGCGAGCACAGCCGCGACGACGCGAACGGTGTCCCACAGGTGTGCTTCATCGGCGTCATCGACCCGCTCAACCCCACGGTCGAGACCCCGCAGCAGGTCGCGGCCGACCTGGTCTCGGCGGCCAACCACATCCCCAGGGAGCGGCTGGGCGCCACCGACGACTGCGGCTTCTCCCCCTTCAGCGTCGACGACAAGCCCAAGCACGGTTCGCCGGACTTCGCCCGGGACATCGCCTTCCAGAAGATCACCTCCCGCATCCAGGGGGTCGCGATCGCCTCGGAGAGGCTCGGCCTCTGACGGGTCCGTGCCTCAGTCGCCCCGGACCCCGTCCGGGGCGACGACTGAGCGGTGCAGGATCTTGCCGGTCGGTCCCTTGGGCAGCGACTCGACCACCCAGATGTGGCGGGGGTACTTGTAGGCCGCGACCCGCTCCTTGACGAACGCCGTGATCTCCTCGGGGTCGAACACGGCGCCATCCTTGAGGGCGACGGCGGCGCCGACCTCCTCGCCCAGCGTCTTGTGGGGCAGACCGACGACGGCCGCCTCGACGATCGACGGGTGCTCGTAGAGCGCCTCCTCGACCTCGCGGGGGTAGACGTTGTAGCCGCCGCGGATGATCAGCTGCTTCTTGCGGTCGACGATGGTGTAGTAGCCCTCGTCGTCGACCGTGGCGAGGTCGCCGCTTCTGAACCACCCGTCGACGATGGCCTCGGCGGTGGCCTCGGGCTTGCCGTGGTAGCCGGCCATCACGCCCTCGCCGCGGATCGCGATCTCGCCCATCTCGCCCGGCGCGGACTCGTTGCCGTCGTCATCGATGAGCATCATCTCCATGCCGCGCACGGGCCTGCCGATGGTGCCCGGTTTGCGCTCGCGGTCCGGCTGGTTGAACGAGGCGACCGGCGAGGTCTCCGAGAGCCCGTATCCCTCGAGGATCTGGCAGCCGAACCGCTTCTCGAACTGGCGCATCACCTCCACCGGGAGGGGCGAGCCGCCGGACAGACAGGTGCGCAGGCTGCTCGTGTCGAAGTCGCCCTCGACGTTGAGCATGGAGGCATACATCGTCGGGACCCCCTCGAAGATCGTCACCCGGTGCTTGGCGATCAGCTCGAGGGCCTTGACCGGGTCGAACCGGGGCAGCAGCGCCAGCGACATGCCGCTGGTCACGGCCGCGTTGAGCCCACACGTCAGGCCGAAGACGTGGAACAGCGGCAGGCACCCCATGACGATGTCGTCGGGCTGGCCCTGGATGAGCGTCTCCGTCGACGTCCGTGCGTTGCTGCTCAGGTTGTCGTGGGTGAGCAGCGCTCCCTTGGGCTGCCCAGTCGTGCCCGATGTGTAGAGGATGGTCGCGATGTCGCTCCCCTCGCGCGGCTCCGCCTCCCGCAGCGGTTCGACCCCGGCCAGCTGCTCCGGCGTGGGTCCGCCGGGCTCGACGACGACCAGCTGGACGCCCTTCTCGGTCGCGGCCTGCTGGGCGGCCTCGGCCACCGACGAGACGGCAAACACCGCCCGCGCGCCGGAGTCGGCCAGGTAGTAGCCCATCTCCCGCACCGAGAGCAGCGGGTTCATCGGGACGACCGCGCACCCGGCGAGCAGCACGCCGTAGAAGATCACCGGGTAGGCGGGCACGTTCGGCGCCACCAGGCCGACCCGGTCACCGGGGGCAAGCCCCATGCTGCGGACCAGGCCGGCCGCCGCCTGGGCCCGCGCGAGGAACTCGGCATAGCTGATCGTCTCGTCATCCACCCGTAGCGCCGTGCGGTCCCCGGCTCTTGCCGCAGCGTCGACGAGGTTGGCGGCGAGGTTCATGGAGGTTCCCTTTCGGCGGTCCGGCCCGGCGCACCGGATCGCGACGCCGCAGACCAAGTATGCCGCGCGGACACGCTGCCGCAACAGGCCAGACATGTCTGCCACGTTGCGACCGATGCGAGGGGCCGACAACGCAGGACGCCCCATCCCGCATACCGGATGGAGCGTCCTTGGATGCTGTGGCCGAGGCCTCAGACAGCCACGACCTGGAGGCTGACCTTGGCCTGGACCTCGGGGTGCAGCCGGACGAGCGCCTCGTAGGAACCCGTGGTCTTGATGTGACCCTGGACCTCGATTTTGCGCTTGTCGAGCGTGGGCCCGCCGGACGCCTTGACGGCGTCGGCGATGTCCGCGTTGCTGACCGCACCGAAGAGACGCCCGGCGTTGCCGGCCTTCGCCTCGACCGTGACGGACCTGGCCTCGAGCTGGCCCTTGATCTGGCGAGCCTCGTCGAGGGTCTTGACCTCGCGCGTGGCGCGGGCCTTGATGATGGCGTCGACCTGCTTCTGGCCGCCCTTGGTCCACGGCGTCGCGACACCGCGGGGGAGGAGGAAGTTGCGGCCGTAACCGTCCTTGACGTCGATGACGTCGCCGGCGGCACCGACACCGGTGACCTCATGGGTGAGGATGAGCTTCATGTGCGTGTCTCCTTCAGCTCTCGCCGGGCTCAGCGAGCCGAGCTCGAGTAGGGCAGCATGGCCATCTCACGGGCGTTCTTGACGGCCGTGGCAATGAGTCGCTGCTCTTGGGTGGACACACCGGTCACCCGGCGAGCGCGGATCTTCCCTCGGTCGGAGATGAACTTGCGCAGCAGCGCAGTGTCCTTGTAGTCGATGTTCTCGATCTTGGCGATCTTGAGGGGATTCGCCTTCTTCTTGGGCTTGCGCACAACGGGCTTGGCCATCGTGGTGCTCTCCTTCTGTATTGAGAGCCCGGGTTTGCTCCCCGGGATAGCTGTCTTGAGGAATGTATGCCGTGCAGCGCGGTCCACAGTGTGGACCTCACCTCAGGCGCGAGTCGCCGATCGAGATTGCGGGGTGGTTCAGCCGGTGATCAGAAGGGGGGCTCGTCGTAGGACGGCGCTCCGCCGCCCCAGCTCCCCTGGCCACCACCCTGGCCACCCTGCTGGCCGCCACCCTGGGGAGCGCTCTGGCCACCCTGGTTGCCGCCGAACCCGCCGGGAGCCGGGGCGCCGTTGCCGGCACCCGTTGCCCACGGGTCCTCGGAACTGCCGCCACTACCGCCAGTGCCGCCGAAACCACCACCACCCTGGCCACCCGAGGCACCGAAGCCACCGCCCGAACCCTGGCCGTTGCCCCGCTGGGTCTTGGTGACCTTCGCGGAGGCGTAACGCAGGGACGGTCCGATCTCGTCGACCTCCATCTCGACCACGGTGCGCTTCTCGCCTTCCTTGGTTTCGTAGGAGCGCGACTTCAGCCGGCCGGACACGATGACGCGAGTGCCCCGCTGGACGGACTCGGCGACATTCTCGGCCGCGTCGCGCCACACCGAGCAGCGCATGAACAGCGTCTCGCCGTCCTTCCACTCGTTGCTCTGACGGTCGAACGTGCGCGGTGTCGACGCGACGGTGAAGTTCGCCACGGCAGCACCGGACGGCGTGAACCGCAGCTCGGGGTCGCCGGTGATGTTGCCAATGACGGTGATGACGGTGTCGCCAGCCAATGTGATCCTGGTCCCTTGGTCGTCGGGGTCGAGTCGAGGCTCAGGCGCCGGGGCGCAGGAGCTTGGTCCGCAGGACCGACTCGTTGAGGCCCAGCTGGCGGTCCAGCTCCTGGGCGGTAGCCGGCTCGGCGGTCATCGTGACGACCGCGTAGATGCCCTCGGACTTCTTCTTGATGTCGAACGCCAGGCGGCGACGGCCCCAGATGTCGACGTTGTCGACGGAGCCCCCGTCCTTGGTGACGACGGCGAGGAGCTTGTCGAGGGACGGAGCGACGGTGCGCTCTTCGAGCTCGGGGTCGAGAATGACCATGAGTTCGTATGTACGCATGCGTTAACCCACCTCCTTTGGACTTGGCGGTCACGGTCTCTCCGTGACAGGAGGGTTGCTGCGTGCCGCCATGACTCCACCCTGTCAGGTGAGTCCGACAGGGGTCGGGGTTCATCCACAGGGGGCACTGCGTCACGGCGAGCCCGACCAGACTACCGGCATCCCAGGGCTCAGCCGAACCTCACGATGAGGTGGTCGCGCGCGCCGCGCAGGGGGCCGGCCAGCTCGTCGTGCTCCTCGTCCCCGACATCCCCCATGTCCCCGTCGAGGTCTCGGTCGAGGTCGGCGCCCGGGTCGGCGACCGGGTCCGCGCCCGGCTGCCTCGTCGGCTCCGGGGGCCCGTCGTCGACGAAGACCTGATGACGAGCGCGCGCAACGGCCCAGGTGCGCTGGACCAGCCACCCCACGGCGCCGAGGCGGAGCAGGAGGAACAGGGCGTACCACCCGGCCGGCAGGCCGCGGTCCGCCACCGAGGCGCCGGCGAGATAGAGCCAGACGGCGACGAAGTGGAGCGCCTCAGCAGCGGCCCAGACGAGGTGGTCACGCCACCGCATCCCGACCAGGGCCACGAGAGGGACGAGCCACAGCGAGGCCTGGACGGGAAAGGACTTCCCGGTGACGACGACGATTCCGAGGATGACCAGGGCGACCTCGGCGACACCGGGACGGCGGCGGCTGGCGAGGGCGAAGACCGCTCCGCAGCAGAGCGCGGCGACCCACCCGGCCGCGCAGAGGATTGTCACCGCCACCGGGGGCAGGGCGTGCCCGGCGAGCTGGGGCAGCAGCCACGGCGAGCCGAAGCCGGCTCCGGCCTCCAGCCAGCCGCGGTAGGCGAGGACGGCTGCGTCGGCATTGACGGCGCCCAGCACGGCCAGGACCACGGCGAAGGTCAGGATCGCGGCCCCGGCGGTCCGCCCCCAGGCCCGCACCCGACCCGCACGCAGCGAGACGAGCAGGAGCGCCACGAGAATGACGATCGGATAGGTCCGGGCGGAGATCGCGAGCCCCAGCAGGACCCCCGACAGGACGAGGCGCTCCCGGCTCCAGAGGTACATGGCTGCGGCGGCGAGCGCGACGCCCAGCACGTCAGGGGCGACGACCACGGTGAGGAGCACGACCGGCGACAGGGCCACGTGGGCGGCCCGGATCGGGAAGCCCCGCACGGAGGCCGTGGTCCACCACGTCGTCAGCGCGATGAGCACCGCGCCGAGGACCGCCCACAGCGCGAAGTAGAACCGCAGCTGGCTGTCCATCGGGCCGGACGGGACCACCGAGGCCAGGAGCGACATGACGAACGCGGTCAGCGGCGGGTGCGCCGGGCTCGGCGCACCCGTGCCCCCGGCGAGGAACGCTCCGATGCCCGCCGAGAGGCCGGCATCCTGGTAGGTCGCCGGGAGGTCGGAGAAGCAGGCGTGCCAGAACTGGTCGGGCGTGCTCCACCCCTGGTCGATGCAGTGGGCGCGTTCGGCCACCCCGAGGGCCATCGGCACGGCCGAGACGGCGGCGAGCCCTGCGGCGGCGCGGCGCCACCCCTTGGCAGCCACCACGGCATACCGTCCCAGCGGGCCGCCGATGACCTGGGACGCGGACCGAACCACCGTGTCCTCCCGGCTGGGGACGGCGATGCGGTCCGGGCTCGTCCACGACATGCGGGCAGCCTACGACGGGTCGCTCAGCCGACGGGCGTCGTGCTCGCGCTCGCCACTCCGGCCGCGGGTGCCACCGGTGGGACCACCACCGGCGGCGGGGTGACGGGCGGCGCAATCGTCTTCGTCGACGGACCGGTGGTCGTCACCCGTGGCGCAGTCGTCGTGACCGGCGGCCTGGTGGTGGCGGGCGGCGCCGTCGTCGTGACCGGCGGCAGGGTCGTCGTCGGCGGCGCCGTCGTGGTCGTCGGCTGCGGCGTCGTCGTCGTGGGCGGCGGCAGGGTCGTCGTCGGCGGCGCCGTCGTCGTCGTGGGCGGCGGCGTCGTCGTGGTGGACGGCGGGTTCGTGGCGGTCGTGGCCGGCGGTGCGACGGAGGCCTTGTCGTCACCGACCCCTGCCCGCTGCGGGAAGTCCGCCGGCGGCACGCCGTTGAGGGCCGCCGTCATGAAGTCCTTCCAGATCGACAACGGGATCGAGTTGCCGCTCAGCTCGGTGATCCCCCCGATGTTCTGGAGCGGCTGGGGGACGCCGCCCACGTCCTTGTAGATGCCGACGGACACCGACAGCTGCGGCACGAACCCGGTGAACCACACCGACTTGCGCTCCTCCGAGGTGCCCGTCTTGCCGGCGACGGGGCGGCCGATGTCGGCGCGAGAGGCGGTGCCGCCGGGGGCGGTGACCTGCTGCAACGCGTCGATGACGTCAGCGGCCACGTCCTTGGGGAAGGCCTCCGTGAGCTGCTTGCCGGCCTTGTAGTCGATGTTGACCTGGTCCGAGGTCACGGCGGCGACCAGGTAGGGCGCGGCACGCTGGCCCTGCGCCGCGATCGTCGCGTAGGCGCTCGCCACGTCCAGGACGCGCGGCGAGGCGGTGCCGAGGACGTTGGTCAGGTCGTCCCCGAGACCGGCGGTGGCCGAGGGGATCCCGGCCGCGACGGCCGCGACGTGGGTCGCCTTCGGGCCGATCTTCTCGTTGAGCCCGACGAAGACCGTGTTGATCGACTTGGCCGTCGCCTTGCGCAGGTCGACCATCCCGTAGTCGGTGTTGCCCTCGTTCTCGATCCCTCCGGCCCGGCCGAGACCGGGCACGGCGAGCGGGCTGTTGCCGTCGAACGTCGTCTTCGTGCTGATGCCCTGCTGGAGCGCGGCAATGAGGGCGAAGGGTTTGAACGTCGAGCCCGCCTGCATCATCGCGTCCGTCGCCGAGTTGTAGGGACGGGTCTGGTAGTCCGCCCCGCCGTACATCGCCACGATGGCGCCGTCGCCCGGGCGGACCGCCGCGAGCCCGGCATACACGTCCTTGGCGTCCTTGGGGAAGTCCTTGTCCATGGCGGCGACCGCTCCGTCCTGGGCCTGCTTGGAGATCGTCGTGGTGATCCGCAGGCCACCGCGGTCGATGTCGCTGTCCGAGAGCTTGAGCCCGGAGACGAGCTCCTTGCGGACCTCGTTGACGAGGTAGCCGTTGGTGCCGGCGAGGGTCTTGTTGGGTTGCGGCGCGATCGTCGGCGGGGCGGTGGTGATCGTCGCGCGCTCGGCGGCGCCGAGCCATCCTTCGGTCACCATGCCGTCGAGGACATAGCCGAAGCGGTTCTGGAGGTTCGTCTGCTGCTTGGTGCCGAGCGCGGGGTCGTAGAGCGAGGGGGCGTTGATGACCGACGCGAGCACGGCCCCCTCGGCGACCGTGAGCTGGCTGGCGTCCTTGCCGAAGTAGGCCTTGGACGCGGTCTGGATGCCATAGGCCCCGCGGCCGTAGTAGATCGTGTTGAGGTAGTTCTGGAGGATCTCGTCCTTGGACTGCTGCTGGTCGATCTTGACGGCGACGATGATCTCCTTGCCCTTGCGGGTCAGGGACTTGTCCTGGGTGAGGAAGTAGTTCTTGACGTACTGCTGGGTGATCGTCGAGCCACCGCTCTGGGTGTCGGCGCCGCGCGCCGCGTCCCAGATGGCGCGGGCGATGCCGGTCGGGGAGACGCCCTTGTTGGTGTAGAAGGTCCGGTCCTCCGCAGCGAGCACCGCCTTCTGCACGGGGTCGGGCACCGTGGCGAGGTTGACGGACTCGCGGTTGCCGTTGACGTCGCTGATCCTGGCCAGCTCGGTCTTGCTGTCGTCGTAGTAGACGATCGACGCCTGGGCGTTGGCCAGCTGGTTCGGCTTGGGCGGGTCGATTGTCGCGTAGGCGATTGCGATGCCCACGCAGCCGAGCGCGAAGAGGCTGAGCAGGGTGAAGAGCACCCACTTCAGCACCCGGCGGCCCCGGGAACGCGGCTGGGTGGCCCCCGTCGCGGCCGCCTTGCGGCTCGGCTTCGAGGTGGGGTGCTCCCCTCGGGTTCTGCTGCTCACAGGTCCACTTCCGTCGTCTGGGCGGCCGGTTCGGCCCTCGGATGGGCGCGCCGGGCCCGCGCCCAGTATGCGTGGGCTTGCTGACCCGGAGGGCGCGATGTATCGACGCGATATATCTGGTGTACGATCGAAGCAGACAAACCGAGGGTATGTCAGGTCTGAGGAGGTGGCTCGTGGCTCGTCGCGCCGCGCTGCTGGAGTTCGCCGTCCTCGGGCTCCTGCACGAGTCGCCGATGCACGGCTACGGGCTGCGCACCCGGCTGGTCTCCGCCCTGGGGGCCTACGGACCGCTGCGCGCCCTGTCCTACGGCTCCCTCTACCCCTGTCTGCGCCACCTGCTCGACACGGGCTGGATCACCCAGGTCCCGCGGGCCGCCGGGTCGAGCGGGAGCAAGCGCGCCCGGATCGTCTACGAGCTCACGCCCGACGGCAAGGAGCACTTCCAGGACCTCGCCACCGCCGCCGGGCCGAGCGCGTGGGACGACGACGAGTTCGACGTCCATCTCGCGTTCTTCGCCCGCACCACGGCCGAGGTCCGGCTGCGCATCCTCGAGGGCCGTCGCTCCCGGCTCGAGGAGCGCCTCGCCAACATCCGCGAGGCGTCGGCTCGGGGCCGTGAGCGGATGGACGGCTACACCGCCGCCCTCCAGCAGCACGGTGAGGACTCCGCAGAGCGCGAGGTCCGCTGGCTCGACGAGCTGATCACCGCAGAGCGCTCCACCCCCCCACCTCCGGGTGGAGGTATATCCGAGCGCTCTAGCGCTCGGATATACCTTCACCCGGGGGAGGTGGGAGCAGCACCCAGCCCCCCGGCATACCCGGCCGGTGGGCTCCCCTCACACAAGGAGTAATCCCATGGGATCCATTCGCGTCGCCATTGTCGGCGTCGGCAACTGCGCCAGCTCGTTGGTGCAGGGAGTCGAGTACTACCAGGACGCGTCGCCCGAGGGCGTCGTCCCCGGCCTGATGCACGTCACGTTCGGCGAGTACCACGTCAGGGACGTCGAGTTCGTCGCCGCGTTCGACGTCGACGCCAAGAAGGTCGGCTTCGACCTGTCCGAGGCGATCAACGCCTCCGAGAACAACACCATCAAGATCGCCGAGGTGCCCCCGACCGGCGTCATCGTCCAGCGCGGTGTCACCAACGACGGCCTCGGCAAGTACTACCGCCTGACCATCGAGGAGTCCGACGCGGAGCCGGTCGACATCGTCGCCGCGCTCAAGGCGGCCAAGGTCGACGTGCTCGTCTCCTACCTGCCGGTGGGCTCCGAGGTCGCGGACAAGTACTACGCCCAGTGCGCCATCGATGCCGGCGTCGCCTTCGTCAACGCGCTGCCCGTCTTCATCGCCTCCGACCCCGTGTGGGCAGCCAAGTTCGAGGCCGCCGGCGTGCCGGTCATCGGCGACGACATCAAGTCCCAGGTCGGCGCGACGATCACCCACCGGGTGATGGCCAAGCTGTTCGAGGACCGCGGCGTCGTCCTCGACCGCACCTACCAGCTCAACGTCGGCGGCAACATGGACTTCAAGAACATGCTGGAGCGCGACCGCCTCGAGTCGAAGAAGATCTCCAAGACCCAGGCCGTCACGTCCAACCTCAAGCACGACCTCGGCGAGCGCAACGTCCACATCGGGCCGAGCGACTACGTCCAGTGGCTCGACGACCGCAAGTGGGCCTACGTGCGCCTCGAGGGCCGGGCGTTCGGTGACGTGCCGCTCAACCTGGAGTACAAGCTCGAGGTCTGGGACTCGCCGAACTCGGCCGGCATCATCATCGACGCCATCCGCGCGGCGAAGATCGCCCAGGACCGCGGCATCGGCGGCGCCCTGCTGTCCGCCTCGTCCTACCTGATGAAGTCCCCGCCGGAGCAGCGCCCGGACGACCTCGGCCGCGAGAAGCTCGAGGCCTTCATCGCCGGGACCGAGGCCCGCTGAGTCTCCCCGCACCACCAAGTATGCCGTCCGCTCACCGTGAGCGGGCGGCATACCTGCGTCCGGGGTGTGGCCAAACAAGCAGAGGGCACCTCTGGCGCCCGACTGTCCTGGTATGCCGGGCGGCTGGCCACACTTGCCTGTCCGGACGAGCTTGGGGAGGGGGTCAGGCCGGCGGAGGTGGGGGCACCGGGCGCCCAGCGCGCCGTTCGAGCCAGGCGTGGATTGCCCACCGGACCCGCTCGGGGTGGAGCATCACGTCCTCCCAGGAGAATCGGAGGATCGCCCAGCCCCACACGGTGAGCTCGGTGTAGCGCCGGCAGTCCCGGACTCGGTCCGTGCGCGAGCTGTGGTGGGCGAAGCCCTCGGCCTCCAGCACGAGCATCGCCCGCTCGTCTCCCAGGGCGACCGTCGCCCAGAGTCCCGAGTCCCAGATCTGGAGCTGCGGCTCGAACCTCAGCTCGGTGAACTCGAGCGCGATCGCCCGCAGGACCGACTCGAACGGGTTCGCGGACCGGCCGCCGCGATGAGCTGGGCCTCGGTGACGTCGCCGGCGCGCAGGGCCGAGTCGGCGACCGTGAGGGCCGCGTCGAGCGGGAGGGATGCCGCGCAGTCGAGGACGGTGCGGACGGGCGAGGTGACGCCTGGCTCCCGTTCCTTCGGGTCGAGGTCGCGCCACCGTACCCCGGCGCGGTCTTCCTTCAGCTGGTGCCGCTTGCGCGGAAAAGTCACCCAGGGCTGGTCCGGCTGCGTCTTGACCTCCCAGCCGTGCGCGACCGCAGCACTGAGGTGGGAGAGCACGCCGGTGAGTCGATGGGCCTCGCGCCGGTGCCCGGCCGCTGTCGGAAGGGCATATCGCCCCTCGTCGGATGCGGTGGATGGCCCCGGCTGAGCGCGCCCTCCTGACCGCACGGGGAGAGATCTCCTCGGCAAGCGCGCGCCAGGACGCGCATCCTCCGAGCAGGGTCAACGCCTCGACAACGCGTCCGGAAGCCCCCTCCGAGGGTGCCTGAGCCTGACAGGGGGCGCCGGCGGTTGTCCACAGGTGCTCGCCGACAGGCAGAAGGCGCCATCAGCGACCGACCTGTCCCGGTATGCCGGGTAACGGACGACCTTCTGCCGGTCCGGCGGACCTCCAGGTCAGCCAGCGAACGCCAGGGTCGGCCGCGGAACACGCAGCGGCACCCCGTGGTTGACGACCACATGAAGATTGACATCTGGTCCGACGTCGTGTGCCCGTTCTGCTACGTCGGCAAGCGCCGCCTCGAGGCCGCCCTCGCCGAGTTCCCCCACCGCGACGACGTGGAGGTGGTCTGGCACAGCTTCGAGCTCGACCCGAACGCCGAGGCCGCGCCCGCCGGGTCGCTCCCGGACCGCCTCGCTGCGAAGTACGGCATGACCCGCGAGCAGGCCGTCGCCAGCCAGGAGAGCCTCGCCGTCAACGCGGCCACCGACGGTCTCGACTTCCAGTGGGAGAAGGCGCAGCCCGGCAACACCTTCGACGCGCACCGGCTCATCCACCTCGCGGCCGAGACCGGGCGCGGCGACGCCGCCAAGGAGCGGCTCCTGCACGCCTACTTCACCGAGGGCCGGGCCATCGGCGACCCCGAGACGCTCGCGACACTGGCCATCGAGGTCGGGCTCGACGGGGTAGAGGTGCGCCGCGTGCTGGCATCGGACGCCTACGCCGACGCGGTGCGAGCGGACGAGGAACAGGCGCGCGCCTATGGGATCAACGGCGTCCCGTTCTTCGTCCTCGACGGGAAGTTCGGCATCTCCGGAGCCCAGCCCGCCGAGGTCTTCAGCCAGGCCCTGACCCAGGCCTGGACCGAGTCACACCCGCTCCAGATGGTGACCACCGCGCAGGGCGACAGCTGCGAGGGCGACGCCTGCGCCCTTTGACCGGCCATCGCCGGCCCGGAGGACGGGTCAGTCCACTTGACATGGGTACAGCGCCGGACCGACGCCGGGAAGGCGTTGACTCTCTGCGAGCTCGAGCAGTGCATTGGAGGCTGCTCTGGAGCTCTCCCCGGTGCCGGCCATCCGGGCCGCAATGAGTCCGGCCACCAGGGGGGCAGAGAATGAGGTGCCGTCCCACCGGGCCAAGCCGTGGAATGTCTGTTTCGCGGGCCGCTTGGGTGGCTCCTGGTAGGTGTAGACACCCTTCGCGTACGCGTTGACCAACCCCTCGCCCAGGGCGTAGACGTCGACCCATTCGCCATAGTTGCTGAACCAGGCCCGATGAATCTGATCGATCCCGAGCGCTCCCACGGCTACGACCTCGGGCAGCGCGGCGGGATAGAACGGGCGGTCTGTGCTGTCATTGCCCGCGGCAGCCACGAGGGTGATCTCGGGATGTGCCGTGAGGAAGCCTCGCATCCCGAGCAGAGGCCAGTCCTTGCGGCTGTAGGTGCCAGCCGACAGGTTGATGACCTCGGGGCGGAATTCCATCACGAGCTGCTCGAGCTTCTCGATGATCACGTGTTCAAGTTCGCCACCGGACAGCGAGAAATGGTTGTTGACGTAGACCTCGGAAGAGGGCGCCATGCAGCGCGCCACGCCCGCAACGAAGGTTCCGTGGCCGGCATACTCCGGGATCCTCGCCGGCCCGCCCGGGGCACCCAGCGAGAGCTCATCGACCTCGCCATTCACCCCGTCGAGCCAGGAAAAGTCAGCGATGTCCTGGAGAAGACCAGTGTCGGACACCCCGAGTCGCACCGGTTCCCGCCGGCCCTGGGCGTCGCTGAGGGTGCACGGCGCCGGCCACGGGGCGACCTGTCCACCGTTCGGCGGCTCCGGCTCGACGGCCGGGCAGATCCGGGCAACATGCAGGACGTGGACCGGGGTCACCGGGAACTCGGCGTCCGGACGGGGGGTGTGACGCTGAGCGCCGAGGCGTTCGTCGATGAGGTCGAGGGCCTCGGGCACCGAGAGCTGCCCGCCTGCCAGCTCGTTGATCGAGAGGACCACGAGGCCGGAGCTGGTCAGGCTGTCCGTCTGGTCGGCGCGGTCGGCGCGACGCAGTCCGGGCAGGATGTCGTTCAGCCGTGCAAATCCCTCGGGAGAGTCCACGGTCAGCAGCCTGCCCACCTGGTAGAGGTAGTCGACCTCACCCGCCGGGGTGAACGCGACGGCGATCTCGATCCCCTGCCGAGCGAACGCATCCTTCATCAGGCGGAACTGGGCATCGAAGACAGGATCCATCATCTGCCCCTTTCGGGATCGTTGAGTTGGTCGTAGACAGGAGGGTGATCGCTCGGTCCTGATACGTCAATCCGGTGAGCAGCGTGGTCGGCTCGGTTGCGGCGGTCACCGTTGCCACCGTGCTCGCGAAGGCCTCGCCGGCGTCCCCGACACCTTGCCCTGCTCGCGTTCTCGCCCCCAAGATCTACAGGTATGGCCGTGCCACCCCAGCAGGCCCGTGACGGACCGGAGGATCTCCTTCCCCTGGCTCTGTCGCGGCCCAACGATGCCTTCGACCGAGCCAGGGCGGTCCTCGCCGCCGAGCCGACACCGTATGCCGCCTCGATGGCGCATCAGGCGATCGGCCTGGTGCTGCGTGAGTTCGGCGACATCGATGCTTCCGTGCGCGAGCTGCAGACGGCTCGGCGACTCGCCCGTCTGTCAGGTTCCGCGGACCGGGAGGTCGACGTGCTGGGGACTCTCGGGGTCGCCCTCGTCCTCGCCGGCCGGACACAGTCGGGGCGCAACGCCCTCAACGAGGCAGCGAACACCTCCACCGGTCGTCTGCACGGCCGCTCCCTCTTCCGTCGCGGTGCAGTGCTGCACATCCTCGGGCACCACCGCGAGGCGCTCACCGACCTCAACCGGGCCATCGCGGTCCTCCGCGCCGTGGACGACTCGATCTGGCAGGCCCGGGCGCTGACTGAGCGCGCGTTCACCCACCTGGCGCTGGGAGGGGTCCACCGGGCCGCGGCAGATCTGCAGCGCGCCGAAGCGCTCTTCGTCGCCAGCGGGCAGGAGCTGGAGTCGGTGGACGCCACTGCGCACCGGGGGCTGCTCGCACTGCGGCTCGGCGACCTCCCGGCGGCACTGACCTGCTTCGACGACGCATCCGAGCGCTTCGAGAAGCTCGACACCATGGAACCGGGTCTGAGCCTGAACCGGTGCGAGGCACTGTTGGCCGCTGGCCTTCCCGATGACGCCGTGCGTGAGGCCGACCGGGCGATCACTCGCCTGGAGCGCATCCACGGCCAACCCACCAAGCGTGCCGAGCTGCTGCTCATGGCGGCGACGTCAGCACTTGCTGCCGGCCAACACACCAAGGCCCTGGAGCGCGCGACGGAGGCGGCCCGGCTCTTCCACCGGCAGGGCCGAGGCTGGTGGCGCGTCCATGCCCGGCTGGTTCAGCTGCGTGCCGGCTTCGCCGCCGGTCCCCCGACCCTGACGATGTTGCGTGACGCCCACCAGTGTGTCGACGAGTTGGTGGCAGTCGCATCCCCTGACGTGCCGTTGGCCCGGTTGACGGCCGGCAGGGTCGCGCTAGCCGTCGGGTACGCCACCCTGGCGGACGAGCACCTGACTGCGGCTGCCGTCGGTCGGCACAGGGGCCCGGCACTGTCGCGCGCCGTGGCCTGGCTGTCGGAAGCGCTACGCGGCGAGGCCGCTGGCGACAGACGTCGAGTGATGCACGCCTGCCGCAGCGGTCTCAACGTCCTGGACGAGCATCGCAGCATCCTCGGCTCCTCCGAGCTGCTCGCCCAGACGACCGCGCACGGCGCAGAGATGGCGAACCTCGGGCAGCGCCATGCGCTGCAGCTCGGTCGGGCGCGGCAGTTGCTCTCCTGGAGCGAGAGGTGGCGAGCGATCGCGCTCGCCGTCCCTGCGGTGCGCCCATCGGACGACGCCCACCTCCAGGCCGACCTCGCATCCGTGCGGGACGTCACGCGACGCCTCGCTCGGTCGTTCGAGCGAGGCCTTCCCACGGCGAAACTTGCCCGCGACCAGCAGCGGCTCGAGCAGGCCATCCGGGCACGGGCGATGCGGACCTTCGGCGCCACAGCGCAGCGCGGATCCCACACCCGGCCCGGCGACTTCGACGTCGGTGCCCTCCTTGACGAGCTTGGCAACGACCGGCTGCTCGAGCTGGTGGACGTCGACGGCGCTCTGCACGTCCTCGTGTGCGGCGCGGGCCGGGTCCGACGCTTTGCCGCGGCTCCGACGGCGAGGGTCTCCGCGGAGCTCGACTTCGCCCGCTTCGGCCTGACCCGCATCGCGTACGGACGCTCGGCACACGCTCCGACCGATGCGCTGGAGATCCTCACCAGGTCGGGCGAGCTGATCAACCAGCTGGTCCTGGGCGAGGCACGGCGACACCTCGGCGACGGGCCGATGGTCATCGTCCCCCCCGGTCGACTTCAGGCGGTGCCCTGGTCCCTGCTTCCGGACCTCCGGGAGAGAGCCGTGAGCGTGGCTCCCTCGGCGACGACATGGCTGCGGGCTCGGCGGGCCAGAGGCGCCGGGGACTCTGACACAGGCCGTGTGGTCCTCGTCCGCGGCCCTGGCCTGGCCTCCCAGGGCGCCGAGGTTCCGCAGCTCGCCGCCGCCTACCGACTCGACGACGACGATCTCGTCGTCCTCGAGAACGGCACGGCCACCGCAGCCAGGGTGCTCAGTGCGATGGACGGCGCGCGGCTCGTGCACATTGCGGCACATGGGACCTTCCGTGCCGACAGTCCGATGTTCTCCGCTCTCGTGCTGGACGACGGTCCTCTGACGGTCTACGACCTGCAACGGATGCACCGCGGCCCCAGGCAGATCGTGCTGTCCAGCTGCGACAGCGGTGCCGTTGCCCCCGCGGGCGCTGACGAGGTGCTCGGTCTGGCAAGCTCACTCATCCCTCTCGGCACTGCCGGCATCGTGGCGAGTGTGGTCGCGGTGAATGACGACGCTGCGGTGCGGTTGATGACCGCGCTGCACCAACGACTGCGCTCCGGCGCCGGCCTCGCCGAGGCGTTGTGCCAAGCGCGCCACGAGATGTCCTCCGACCCGGTCGCGTCCGCCACCGCCCTCTCGTTCATCGCCCTGGGTGCGGGCTGACGCCCCTCCGCCCCGTCAACAGTCGCGCCGTGGTCGGGATGAACCGGTCAACGCCGCGGGCCGACGCCCGGACCAGGTCGTCTGCAGGAGGTCGCTCCTCGCGAGGGGCTGCGCCCCACATCTGCTCAGGAGTCCCGGGTGAGCGGGGAGCGAGCGGCCAAAACCCACCCGCGATCGCAGCAACAGGCAGAGCTGCTCGCCCACGC
>NZ_JBKJPP010000132.1:0-13719 GCF_046595215.1 Lapillicoccus sp.
CGACGTCGATGGTGATTGGCCGGACCGTTTTGAGCCAGTGGAGTCCTTCATCGGCCCTGGTGCCCGGGGCGAGCGGGAGGACCACTTGAATGTTGGTGCGGCCGCGGGTTTGCCGCGGACATCAACGAAGGGCACCCTGGTGGCAGGTGCCGGGTTGGTGTCGGGGGGTGCGTCGTCGCCGTAGTGACGGCCCCCTGCGTCTGCGGCGAGCCGCGTCGCCACGTGATGCACCAAGCGGTCGATGCTCACTCCGACGTGTCGCCATCGACAACTTGTCTTGGCCCATCGCCGAGTTCACTCCAGTGCTCGAGGCCAAACCCAGGTTTCGCGAACATTTCTCCCGTGCGGCACGCGCTCCACTTCGCGAGCACTTCAGGTGGGTCCCGTCGGGACCTTGACGAGCGGGGAGAGGAGTAACAGACTTCCTTACCTGGGAACGTTGATTCCTGGAAGCGAGGCGATGACGTGGCGGCCTACTCCTACCGGTGCAGCGACGACGGGGAAGTCTTCGATCTGTCTGCCCCGATCGGAACCGCTTCAGCCCAGGAGCCGTGCCCGGTGTGCGGGGCGCCGGCGAGCCGCCTGATCAGCGCGCCGATGCTGTCGCTGGCGCCGACGGCGTTCGTGCGGGAACTGGACCGGGCCGCGCAGACGGCCGACCACCCCGACGTCGTCACTTCGCTTCCTCCTCCGAGCCGTCGCCGCCGACGACCGGACACGGGCAACCCTGCACTGCGGCGGCTGCCTCGGCCATGACTGACATCGGGCGTGTTGCACACGATCGACCACCTCACCACGTTCGGCCCCCACAAGCCCCATCATCGACTCTCGGAGGACCCCATGCCCGACCTCGTGTTCAGCGTCGACCAGGCGAAGTCCATGCGCGACCAGGCTGTTCCCGGCCACAACCGATGGCACCCCGACGTACCAGCCGCGGTCATGGTGCGCCCGGACTCCGACATTCGCATCGAGTGTCGTGAGTGGACCGACGCGCAGATCGGCAACAACGACTCAGCGAACGACGTCCGTGACGTGAAGCTGGACGGCTGCCATATGCTCAGCGGCCCGATCGGCATCGAAGGAGCCGAGCCGGGCGACCTGTTGGTGGTCGACATCTTGGACCTGGGACCCGTGCCCCAGGAGGTGGGAGAAGCGCCTGGGCAGGGATGGGGCTACACAGGCGTGTTCTCGAAGCAGAACGGTGGCGGCTTCCTCACCGACCACTACCCCGATGCGTACAAGGCAATCTGGGACTTCCATGGGCAGGTGGCCACATCCCGCCACATCCCCGGGGTTCGGTTCACCGGTATCACCCACCCCGGCCTGTTTGGCACCGCGCCCTCGGCTGAGCTGCTGGGCCGGTGGAACGAACGTGAGCGTGCCCTCATCGCGACAGATCCGGACCGGGTGCCCCCGTTGGCGCTCCCCCCGCTGGAGTCCGGCACGCTTGCGGGCACGGCGACCGGGGAGACGCTTGCAGCAATTGCGCGGGACGGCGCGCGCACCGTGCCGCCTCGCGAGAACGGTGGCAACCACGACATCAAGAACTTCTCCCGCGGATCACGGGTCTTCTACCCAGTGCACCAGGCAGGGGGGCTGCTCTCTGGAGGCGACCTGCACTTCAGCCAGGGGGACGGCGAGATCACCTTCTGCGGCGCGATCGAGATGGGCGGCTTCATCGACTTCCACGTCGACCTGATCAAGGGTGGCATGGAGACCTACGGCGTGACGACCAACCCGTTCTTCATGCCCGGCAACGTCGAGCCGCGGTACAGCGAGTTCGTGACCTTCATCGGCATCTCGGTGGACCACGAGACCAACACCAACTACTACAACGACGCCACCCTCGCCTACCGCAACGCGTGCCTGAACGCGATCGCTTACCTCAAGAAGTTCGGTTACTCCGGCGAGCAGGCCTACCTGCTGCTCGGAGCAGCACCCATCGAAGGTCGCGTCAGCGGTGTGGTGGACATCCCCAACGCCTGCTGTTCTCTTTACCTCCCAACGCAGATCTTCGACTTCGACATCAGGCCCGGAGGTGCAGGGCCTCAGAAGGCCGACCGCGGCCAATGCGCCGTCTCGTCCTGACGGGCCCTTGAGGTGGCGCGTCCGCCTTCGGGCCGCGTGTGGGTCCGGAATTCGCCGCACGACCTCAATGGGAAACCTCGATCGTTCCGCGTGCGGATTGCCTGACGCTCAGATCTGTCCCGTGGGTCACCCGAGCGGCGTACGACGTGTGTGCTGGACTGCCCGGTGGCCATGCCGCCAGGAACTGGTTGCGCCACGCCACGGCGTCGTAGCGCAGGGGCAGAGCGTCGCAGCGCACGCCATCCAACGTCGTGCCGTAGAGGCTGTCCGAAGGGGTGACGGGCTGGGCAGACAGGCGGGTCACGACCCCTTCGCTGCGATGGTGGAAGTCTGGCAGGCCGGCGGCGCCGTTGTTGATCACCACATGTCGTTGGCCGTCGACCTGATAGTCCTGCGCGTAAGGAAGGCCGGTGTGGGTGCACGCCAGCACGCGTACCTGCGCCCGGCGCAGCCAGTCGGCGACGGTGGCTTGCGTCGTTGGCGTTCCTCGCCAGCCCGTCGACTGCCGCACCGCCGCGTCGCCGGGCTCAAGCGCCTCCAGGGCGAGGCTCCACCCGGCGAGGCTCTCAGGGTCCCCGTGGATGACACCGACCCGCAGGCCCCCAACGTTGATCGTCAGGTGTCGCGGGAGCGGGGCGAGCAGCTTGACGAGGTCGTCGTGCCTGCTGGCGGTCTCGCGCAACTCGGCCACCACTGCGTTGGAGCGTTCAACAATGGCGTCGTCGATGTAGTCCGGGTACGCGCAACCACATCCGGCGTCGTCCGCGCCCGCGATGAGAGCGGCCTCGACGTTGCCGAGAGTCATGAGATGACGGGCCACCCCGCGCCCGACAGTGCTGAAAGCGTCGTCCTCGATGTCGAGATGGTGGAAGTCGCCGTTGAAGACGATCGTCGCTGGCGGGTCCTCCTGCTCGGCACGAGCCAGGACCGCAGTCAGCGCGGCGACGTTGCCGTACAGGCAGCCGACGATGAAGAGGGTTGTCGCGGTGCGCTGCGAGGGGATCGCTAGGTCCTCCGGCCGGTAACGGTAGGACATCGGACAGGATCGCCCAGGAACAGCCATGATGTGCTCCTTGCTCAGCCGTTCAATTGGCCCAACACACGGAAAGCCATGCAACGTCGGCGGTCTCGAGGACGCCCTGAGACCGTCCTCCAACACTGTAGGACGCGCCCGCGCTCGAGAGCAGTCCCCTTCACATCCAGCGCTGCAGCGATCGCGCCCGAGACGACGCCCGGTGTGGGCCAGCAGCGCTCCTTCGTCCGAGCGTCTCCGTGCGGCTGTTCTGGCTCAGAGGCGGGGTTCACAGTCCCAAGATCAACCCAGGATCGACCCCCTGTCGCCAACCCCGTCGGCCCCTGCCCCAAGGCCGTCGTTCCCCTCTGCACGAGCCACCATGCCCGCTAGTCACGTCGACGTCGGCACGTCCACCACTGACCGTCCACTATTCAGCATGTCGGGACGCTTGCGTCCCCACATGCACCCACGTCGTCGGGCGCCACGGAGACGCGTCACCTCATCTGCGCGTCTCCTCACGTGCGGGGGTCAGTCCCGGCCGGTGAGACTCCACGCGTCCTCGCTGCCCTCGTCGCCGTCGACCTCGTCGTGGCCCTCCGGCGCGAGGGAGTCCTTCGTCGTCCACCGACTCGTCGGAGCCGGGACCGGGGCCCGGGCGTCAGGAGCCTGATCGTCGAACGGGTCGTCCTCGTCCCCCGAGGGCACGGACGTGCCCACCGCGGCACCCGGGACTGCGCCGAACGCCGCCGCCGAGGTGGGGATGTCGTCTCCGCGCAGGAGGGCGAGAGTGGCGTCGAGGTCGTCGGCCTTGACGAGGACGTCCCGGGCCTTGGACCCCTCGGACGGGCCGACGACGCCGCGTGACTCGAGCAGGTCCATCAGTCGGCCGGCCTTGGCGAAGCCGACCCGCAGCTTGCGCTGGAGCATCGACGTCGAGCCGAACTGGGTCGTGACGACGAGCTCGGTCGCCTGGAGGAGGACGTCGAGGTCGTCGCCGATGTCGTCCTCCATCTTCTTCTGCGGGGCGACGACGGTGACGTCGTCGCGGTAGGTCGGCTTCAGCTGCTGGGTCACGCTTCTGACGACGGCGTTGACCTCGGACTCGGTCACCCAGGCGCCCTGGACGCGCATCGGCTTGTTGGTGCCCATCGGCAGGAAGAGCGCGTCACCCTGGCCGATGAGCTTCTCGGCGCCGGGCTGGTCGAGGACGACCCGGGAGTCGGCGAGCGAGGACGTCGCGAACGCCATCCGCGACGGGACGTTGGCCTTGATCAGGCCGGTGACGACGTCCACGGACGGGCGCTGCGTCGCGAGGACGAGGTGGATGCCGGCGGCCCGGGCGAGCTGGGTGATCCGGACGATCGACTCCTCGACGTCCCGCGGCGCCACCATCATCAGGTCGGCGAGCTCGTCGACGATGACGAGCAGGTAGGGGTAGGGCGCGATGACCCGCTCGGACCCGGGCAGCGGCTTCACCTTGCCGGCACGCACCGCCTTGTTGAAGTCGTCGACGTGCTTGTAGCCGAACGCCGCGAGGTCGTCGTAGCGGGTGTCCATCTCGCGCACCACCCAGGCCAGGGCCTCGGCGGCCTTCTTGGGGCTGGTGATGATCGGGGTGATGAGGTGCGGAATGCCCTCGTATGCCGTGAGCTCGACCCGCTTCGGGTCGACAAGGACCATCCGGACCTCGTCCGGCGTGGACCGCATGAGGACCGACGTGATCATGGCGTTGACGAAGGCCGACTTGCCCGCCCCGGTCGCTCCCGCGACGAGCAGGTGCGGCATCTTCGCGAGGTTGGCGATGACGTAGCCGCCCTCGACGTCCTTGCCCACGCCGATGACCATCGGGTGCTCGTTGTTGCGGGCGGTCTGGCTGCGCAGGACGTCGCCGAGGGACACGGTCTCGCGGTCGGTGTTGGGGATCTCGATGCCGATCGCGGACTTGCCGGGGATCGGGCTCAGGATGCGCACGTCAGCCGAGGCAACGGCATACGCGATGTTCTTGGAGAGGGCGGTGACCCGCTCGACTTTCGTGGCGGGGCCGAGCTCCACCTCGTAGCGTGTGACCGTCGGCCCACGGGTGAAGCCGGTGACCTGCGCGTCGATCTCGAACTGGTCGAAGACCTCCGTCAACTTCTCGACGACGTGGTCGTTGGCGACGCTGCGGGTCCGGTGCGGCGCCCCCGGCGCCAGGAGGGCGTGGTCGGGCAGCGTGTAGGCGATGTCGCCGGTCAGCGAGAGCTGCTCGACCCGTTGCGGCAGCGAGGTGGTGGGAGGCGCGACGAGACTCTCCTTGGGTCCTACGTCGGCCACGCCGTCGGATCCTGGGGCGAGGACGCCCGGGGCGGTCGGCCTCTTCTGCCCGGGGCGCAGCCGCTTGCCGTCGGCGCCCACCGGGGTGACGACCGCGGCCTGCTCGAAGGCCTCGTCGCCGGTGAGCCCGTCGCCGAGCCGGTCGCCGCCGTCGGGGTCTGAGGCCCGGGCCGCCGCATCCTTGGTGTCCTTTGTCGGCGTCCCGTGGTGCAGGAGGCGGTCCCGCAGCTCGCGGGCGCGGTCCGGGATGTGGCGCACCGGGGTGGCCGTGATGACGAGGATCCCGAAGAACCCCAGCATCAGCAGGATCACCAGGGCGCCGTAGCTCGAGACGGCTGCGGCCAGCGGGCTCGACGCGAGGAACCCGATGATCCCGCCGGCAGCGCGCATCGCGTCGGCCCCGCCTGGCGGGTTGGGGATGCCGTCGGCGAGGTGCGCGATGCCGCTGGCGGCGAAGGTCAGCGCCGTGGTGCCCACGCCGATGCGGTTCGTCGCAGCGGAGTCCTGCGGGGCACGCAGCAGGCGAAGGCCGAGGACGAGGAGCACCAGGGGCAGGGCGTAGGCGACGCGGCCGAGGGTGCCGGCGACGATCGCGTGGATGGCGTCGCCGACGACGCCCTGGACGTTCCACCACTCCCGTGCCGCGACGATGACCGCCAGCCCGATGAGGGTGAACCCGATCCCGTCCCGGCGGTGCTCCGGCTCGAGCTCCCGGGCCGACGTACCGACGCGGCGGACGGCTCCCCCGGCGAGGTGGGAGACGCCCATCCACGTGCTGCGGACGGCGCGCAGCGGCAGGGGCAGACCACCGGACCGCGCCTTCGAGGACTGCCTGGGAGCGGGCTTGCGCGGGGCCGGCCGCCCGTCCCGCCCGGAGGCCGGACGCGACGAGGTGCCGCGTGAGCCGTTGGGGCGCGCGGTGGCCGAGCGAGCCGAGGTGGAGCGCGCAGAGGTGGGGGACGGACGTGACGCCATGGTCCGAACCGTACGGGAAAGTCACCTGAGAAACACGCGTCACACGCGTGACAGTCGTTCGGTATGGCGTTGGGGTCTGGCCGTTGGGGTCATGGCCCCGTCTCAGCTGACGAGAGGCGCGTCTCTGGTGATGGACAGACGTGGAGACCCTTCGCTATGTTGACGGCCAAGGTCATGAGTGCCAGCGCACAGCCCCGGCTTGCTGGCCAGCAACCCTCCTCCGCGGTGGGGTGCTCCGGGTGACGACCTGGCCTCCCGCCAGGACCGGTGCGAGGCAAGCGCGGATCTGCTGCACCAGCAGGTCCTTGGACCCGCCCGGAGCGCCCCAATGTCGATTGCCAGCACGGACAGCACCGTTTCCCCCCGGCACACGAAGGCCCCGAGCCGGTTG
The DNA here is from genome assembly GCF_046595215.1 of Lapillicoccus sp. Classification (NCBI taxonomy): domain Bacteria; kingdom Bacillati; phylum Actinomycetota; class Actinomycetes; order Micrococcales; family Intrasporangiaceae; genus Lapillicoccus; species Lapillicoccus sp. The sequence goes on from NZ_JBKJPP010000132.1 coordinate 6,783, forward strand.
CACGTGGTCCGCCCCTCCACGGCACCGGCCGGGACGGCAACCGTGCCGCGCACCGTCGCGGACGGCCTCCCGGTGCCGACCCTGGGCGGGACCGTCGACTACGCCAACTTCGACCACGCCGCCTCCACCCCCGCGCTCGTCAGCGTCAAGGCTGCCGTGGACGCCGCGCTGCGGACCTACTCGTCCGTCCACCGCGGCAACGGTTTCGCGAGCAAGGTCACGAGCGCGTGGTACGAAGAAGCCCGGGCCGAGGTCGGGTCCTTCGTCGGCGTGCGCGCCGCCGACACGGTGATCTTCACCCGCAACACGACCGACTCGTTCAACCTGCTCGCGCGCGCCCTCCCCCGTGACACCACGGTCTTCGTCTTCGAGACCGAGCACCACTCGACGTTGCTGCCGTGGGGGGCCTCACGGACCGTGAGCCTGCCCGTGCCCGCCTCCATCGAGCAGGCCCTGGACGACCTCACCGCGGCGCTGCAGCAGGCGTCGACCTGCAACCGTCTGGTGGTCGTGGCCGGTGCCTCCAACGTCACCGGTGAGCTGTGGCCGCTGGAGGAGATCGTCCGGATCGCCCGCCGGCACGGGGCCCGGGTCGCCATCGACGCTGCCCAGCTGGCGCCGCACCGGCCCATCGACATCGAGACCACGGGCGTCGACTACGTCGCCTTCTCGGGTCACAAGCTCTACGCACCTTTCGGGGCAGGTGTGCTCGCCGGCCGGGCCGACTGGCTGGACGCCGCCGATCCCTACCTGCGCGGTGGCGGCGCGACGGTCAGGGTCACGGCCACGCCAGCCACGCCGGCCACCTGGACCACCGGAGCCGCCCGCCACGAGGGCGGCAGTCCGAATGTCATTGGCGCCATCGCCCTGGCTGCGGCGTGCGCGGCGTTCTCCGCGAACCACTCGGCCATCGAGGCCCACGAGGAGTCGCTCCTCGCCCGGCTACGCCACGGCCTCGCGGCCGTCCCCGGCATCGACACGTGGTCGATCTTCGGAGAGACCCACGACCGGGTCGCGGTCGTGGCGTTCACGATCGAGCGGCTCGACTCCTCCCTCGTCTCGGCGATCCTGTCTGCCGAGCACGGCATCGGGGTGCGCGACGGCAAGTTCTGCGCGCACATCCTCGTCGACGAGCTCCTCGAGGACCCGTGGGGCGAGGTGCCGGCGACGGCGGTCCGGATCAGCATCGGCCTGAGCAACACCGCCGAGCACGTCGACCGGCTCCTGGGCGCCCTCGTCGAGCTGGCGGCCCATGGCCCGCAGCGGCAGTACGTCCGCACGGAGCAGGGCTGGCTCCCGGCCGGCGACACCCGCGAGCTGAGCCTGCCCCGCCCCTGGTGACGGTCGGAACGGTCACCCTGGCCCACGTCAACGTGACGGGCACCTCACACGGTTTGTTGACCGCGCCCTGACGCTCCTCGAACACTCGGCGGGGATGCTCGATCCAGCGCGCGGACCCCGTCCGGGCCCATCGACGAAGGAGAACGACCGTGTGGAAAAAGGCAACGACCGGCGCAGTTCTGGCAGCAGCCCTGCTCGGCACGGCGGGGGTCGCGATGGCCTCGGCCGAGGGCACGACACCCGCTCCGGGCAGCACGACCGCCGCGGCGGGGACCCCGACCGGCGGCGCGGCGTCCCCGAAGGACGGCACGAAGCACCGCGGAGCGGAGCGCGGCGAGAGAGGCGGCTTCGGCAAGGGCGTCCAGCACGCCCAGTGGGTCGCCAAGGACAAGGCCGGAGCATTCGTCACCCACGACGCGATCACCGGTGAGGTCACGGCGGCATCGGCCACCTCCGTCACGGTCAAGGCCGAGGACGGCGTCAGCCTCACCTTCGCAGTCACCGCCGACACCACGATCCGGCTGCGGCCCGCCGCCACCAGGCCCGCAGACAAGCCGGCTGCCAAACCTGGTGAGAGCAAGCCCGGTGACACCCCCGCAGCAAAGGGCAGGGCGGGCACGAGCACCGACCTCAAGGTCGGCCAGCACGCCACCGTCAGCGGGACCGGCACGGACGCGTTGACCGCCGCCCACGTCGGCGTCCGGACCGGCTGACCCGCCAGTCCGCCATCACGGGCCACGGAGAGTGGCCCGGACTGCCGCGTGGTCGGCGCCGTCGATGCTGTCGGTGCCGGCCACGACGACGGTGGGCGGTCATCGCTCAGCCAGCATTCGGTATGCCGGGCGCGCACTCCGGGCCTGACGTCGCCCGCCAGGACCATCGTCTCCACGCCTGGGCGTGACGCGACCGAACGGTGTACCGCAGGCTCTGGTCAAGGACGAGCACCACCACGCTGAGGACGGCTCCGGCGAGCGCGAGGCGACGGAAACGGCATACGAGGGCAGACGTGGTGACCAGCACCGTGGCCGCGCCGACGTCGCCCGCGGAGCACGGTCGGTCAGGCCTCGATGACGACCGGGATGATCATCGGACGGCGCTTGATCTTGCCCCCGACCCAGCCGCCGATGGTCCGGCGGATGATCTGCTGCAGCTGGTACTCGTCGCGGACACCGTTGCCGGTCGCCTCCGCGAGCGCCTGCTCGATGCGCGGGATGACCTGGTCGAAGACGGTCTGGTCCTCGGCGAACCCGCGGGCCGTGATCTCCGGTCCGGCGGCGATCTTGCCCGTGGCCGCGTCGATGACGACGATGCAGGTGATGAAGCCCTCGTCACGCAGGATCCGGCGGTCCTTGAGCAGCGTCTCCGTGGTCTCACCGACCGACGAGCCGTCCACGTAGATGTAGCCGCAGGAGACCTCCCCGACGATGGCGGCCCGACCGTCGACGAGGTCGATGACGCTGCCGTCCTGGGCGATGACGACGCGCTCGCGAGGCACCCCGGTCTGGATCGCTAGCTCGGCGTTCGCGACGAGGTGGCGGTACTCGCCGTGGACCGGCATGACGTTGCGTGGCTTGACGATGTTGTAGCAGTAGATCAGCTCGCCGGCGCTGGCGTGGCCCGAGACGTGGACCTTGGCGTTGCCCTTGTGGACGACGTTGGCGCCGAGCATCATCAGGCCGTTGATGACCCGGTAGACGGCGTTCTCGTTGCCGGGGATGAGGGAGCTGGCCAGCAGGACGGTGTCGCCCCTGCCGACCTCGATGCGGTGGTCGCGGTTGGCCATCCGGGACAGCGCGGCCATCGGCTCGCCCTGGCTGCCGGTGCAGATCAGGACGACCTCGTCGTCGGGCAGGTTGTCGAGCTTCCTGACGTCGATGAGCACGCCGTCAGGCACGTGGAGGTAGCCGAGGTCGGCCGCGATCCCCATGTTGCGGATCATCGACCGGCCGACCATGGCGACCTTGCGGCCGGCCTTCTCGGCCGCGTCGAGGACCTGCTGGACCCGGTGCACGTGGGAGGAGAAGCAGGCGACGATGATCCGTCGCTCCGCATGGCGGAAGACCTTGTCGATGGCCGGGGCGATCTCCCTCTCCGGCGTGGTGAAGCCGGGGACCTCGGCGTTCGTCGAGTCGGTGAGGAAGAGGTCGACGCCCTCCTCGCCGAGGCGGGCGAAGGCGCGCAGGTCGGTGAGGCGGTTGTCCAGCGGCAGCTGGTCCATCTTGAAGTCACCGGTGTGCAGCAGCGTGCCCGCCGGAGTGCGGACGAAAACTGCGAGCGCGTCGGGGATCGAGTGGTTGACCGCGACGAACTCGAGGTCGAAGGCGCCCAGCTTCTCGCGCTGCCCCTCCCTGACGGTGAGGGTGTAGGGCTTGATCCGGTGCTCCTTGAGCTTCGCCTCGACGAGGGCGAGCGTCAGCTGCGAGCCGATGAGGGGGATGTCGGGCTTGCGCCGGAGCAGGAACGGGACCGCCCCGATGTGGTCCTCGTGCCCGTGGGTGAGCACGATGGCCTCGACGTCGTCGAGCCGGCCGTCGAGGTACTCGAAGTCCGGGAGGATCAGGTCGATGCCGGGGTGGTGGTCCTCGGGGAAGAGGACGCCGCAGTCGATGATGAGCAGCCGGCCCCCGGTCTCGATGACGGTCATGTTGCGGCCCACCTCACCGAGCCCGCCCAGGGCGACGACTCGTAGGCCGTTCGGCGCGAGGGCTGGGGGAGGAGTCAGCTCGGGGGTGACGACGGTCAACTGATTCCTGACGTGGAGAGGGCCTGGCGGAGGGCGGTGAGGTGCTCGGGTGGTGACTCGAGCAGTGGCAGGCGCACGGCGGCGGAGTCGATGACCCCGAGCTCCTTCAGTGCGGCCTTGGCCATGATCGCGCCCTGGGAGGTGTTCATGACCGCATCGACGATGGGGATCACCCTGCGGTGGAGGGCGATGGCCGCCGGCAGGTCCCCGGCGTCGACGGCGGCGAGCATCGCGGCATACTCCGTGCCGGCGACGTGTGTCGTGACGCCGACGTAGCCGACCGCTCCCTGCGCGAGGTGCGCGAGGGTGAGGACGTCGTCGCCGGAATACCAGAGCAGGTCGGTGGCGTCGAGGACGTGCGTGGCTGCCCACAGGTCGCCCTTGGCGTCCTTGACCGCGGCGATGCGGGGGTGGTCGGCGAGCCGGATGAGCGTCTCGCTGGCGATGGCGGTCCCGGTGCGACCGGGGATGTCGTAGAGCATGACGGGCAGGTCGGTCGCGTCGGCCACGGCGGTGAAGTGCGCGTGCAGGCCGTCCTGGGTCGGACGGTTGTAGTACGGCGTGACGACCAGCAGGCCGTGCGCGCCGGCCGCGGCCGCCGCCCGGGCCGAGGCGATCGTGTGGGCAGTGTCGTTGGAGCCGACCCCGGCCACCACCTTGGCGTGGTCGCCGACGGCCTCGAGGACCGCCTCGAGGATGGCGACCTTCTCCTCGTCCGAGGTCGTCGGGGACTCTCCCGTGGTGCCGTTGACGACGATGCCGTCGTGGCCGTGGTCGAGCAGGTGGAGCGCCAGCTGCCGGAGTCCGTCGAGGTCGAGGGCGCCGTCGGGCCGCATCGGGGTGGCGATGGCCGTCAGGGCGCGACCGAACGGCGGCGTCGGGCTCATGGTCTCAGGCTATCGCCCTCGCGGCTCGGTGGGATGCGGTGGGCCAGGGAGGCGGTGGGCGCTGCGTTACCGTGGCCAGCGTGCGCCAGTACCTCGAGCTCCTCGACCACGTCCTCACCACCGGCGTCGAGAAGGGCGACCGCACCGGCACCGGCACGCTGAGCGTGTTCGGCTACCAGATGCGGTTCGACCTCGCCGAGGGGTTCCCCGCCATCACGACCAAGAAGCTGCACCTGCGCTCGATCATCGGCGAGCTGCTGTGGTTCCTGCGCGGCGACACCAACGTCCGCTGGCTGCAGGAGCGCGGCATCTCGATCTGGGACGACTGGGCGGACGCCGAGGGCGAGCTCGGTCCCGTCTACGGCTACCAGTGGCGCTCCTGGCCGACGCCGGACGGAGGGCGGATCGACCAGATCGCCAGGGTCATCGACGCGATCCGGACCAACCCCGACTCGCGCCGCCACCTCGTCTCGGCCTGGAACGTCGCGGACCTCGACGACATGGCGCTGCCGCCGTGCCACACGATGTTCCAGTTCTACGTCACGCCGGCGACCCCGCAGCGGCGGGCGCGCCTCTCCTGCCAGCTCTACCAGCGGTCGGCCGACATCTTCCTCGGCGTCCCCTTCAACATCGCGTCCTACGCCCTGCTGACGCTGATGGTCGCCCAGATCTGTGATCTGGAGCCGGGTGAGTTCGTCCACACCCTCGGCGACGCACACCTCTACCTCAACCACCTCGACCAGGCCCGGCTCCAGCTAACGCGTGAGCCGTTCCCCCTCCCGCAGATGAAGATCGCGTCCGGCCGGGCGATCGACGAGTTCGACCTCGGGGACTTCGAGCTCGTCGGCTACGAGGCGCACCCCTCGATCAAGGCACCGATCGCCGTATGACCGCCCTGACCCTCATCGCCGCGGTCGGCCGCAACGGTGTCATCGGCGCCGACAACGAGATGCCCTGGCACCTGCCGGAGGACTATGCGTTCTTCAAGCGGACGACGATGGGCCACGTGATGATCATGGGGCGCAAGACGTTCGACTCGATCGGTCGGGCGCTGCCCGGTCGGCGGACGATCGTCATCACCCGCCAGCCGGACTGGGCCCACGCGGACGTGGAGACGGCCCACTCGTTGACGGACGCGCTCAGCCTGGCGGGGCCCGCCGATGAGGTTTTCGTCTGCGGCGGCGGGCAGGTCTATGTCGAGGCGATGCCGTTTGCCCGTCGGCTGCTGATCACCGAGGTCGACCAGGAGCCTTCGGGCGACGTCGTGTTCCCGGTCATCGAGCCGGCGCTGTGGCGGGAGACAGGTCGAGAGCCTCGGGACGGCTTCTCGTGGGTGGCCTATGAGCGCGCCTGAGGTCGAGCGCCCGGCGCTCGCCCTGGTGGCCTTCCGCGTGTATGCCGCGTCGCTCGGCTGGGGGATGTTGGCCGGGGCCGTCTCGGGATCCCTCTACCTCGCACTGAGCGTGGCGCTCCACGGGGGTCTCACCGGCTCTGACGGGGTGGGGTTGCTCTTCGGGGCCGCCTACGGCGCTCCCATCGGGTTCCTCGCGGGCGCTGTCCTCGGGATCGGCGCGGTGCTGGGGACGCTGTTCGGCGCCCGCTCCGGATCGCTCCGGCGGGCGGCGTGGTCCGCGCGGTTCGGCTATCTCGTCGCGGCCGCCCTCGTCCTGATCGGATGGCGGTTTGGTGTCGGCAGTGGCAGCGACCGCTGGTCCGAGTGGTCGCTCGTCACCGTGATAGCGCTGGCGCTCGCATTCGGCGCCTGGCGCAGCGGACGAGCGACCCGCCGGGCCATGGTGTCACCGCCGTCCCCACGGACAGCGCCTCCACCCCGCCGAGCCTGAGCACGCGACTCCTGTGCCTGCCGACTGGGACGACGGCCGTGCAGAGCCTGGGACGACGGCCGTGCGCAGTGGGGGACGACGGCTGTGCGCGTGGCGCACGGGTCAGCAGGGCGGGCCGTCGC
>NZ_JBKJPP010000186.1:0-5085 GCF_046595215.1 Lapillicoccus sp.
TGCTCAAGGTAGTCCACCAGGAGAACGAGACCAACGCTCACGCCCCGGCAGGGGTTGGCGGGTCATTGCTCGACGTGCTGGTCCGGGACGGGCCGCGGGCGATGCTCGCTGCCTGCAGGTCGAGGTCGCCCCCTACATCGACGCGTTCGCAGACCAGCTCAACGAGAGCACCGGTTGGTGGTCCGCAACGGGCACCAGGCAGAGCGGGAGGTGACCACGGCAGCCGGTGCGGTGCCGGTCAAGCAGCCGCGGGTGAACGACAAGCGGGTCCAGGAGGCCACCGGGGTGCGGGCGCGGTTCTCCTCGGCCATCCTGCCGGCCTGGGCCTGGAAGTCCTCGCAGGTGGTCGAGGTGTTGCCCCTGCTGTACCTGCATCGCCTGTCCAGCGGCGACTTCGCTGCGGCGTTGGAGCAGTTCCTGGACTCGGGTGCAACCCCCGATCGCAACCACCTCGCCCGCGCCGAGCCTCGAATCCTCAACGTCGCCGCCCGGGCGGTGGCGTTCTCGGTGCTATGGCTGACGCAGTTCTCCCGCACCCAATACCAGCAGCGGGATCAACAAACGCAGACCACCCGCGGATGAACCGGGTCGCTGGAGCGGCGGCGGCAATGACGAACAGCGGGTTGGTGGCGGCTGCCGCGAGCATCGCGCCGAACCGGACGCACCGCCTGTCACGACTGGCGACTCCAGCTGTCCCCACCAGCACGCGCCTCCTTCGCCGAGCAGGTGCCGGTGTCGACGGGTGGAGCCACTCGCCCCTGTCGAACACGGCCCCGTTCCCTGTCCACTGGGACCAGTCGAACTCAGAGGAGAGGACTCGGCTCACGGTGTCCGCGAGGGCCTCGGTCAGGTGCCCACGTACGCCGCGAGGTGCTCGCCGGTGACGGTGGAACGGCCGGCGACGAGGTCGGCGGGTGTGCCCTCGAAGACGATCCGACCGCCGTCGTGGCCGGGGCCGGGGCCCAGGTCGATGATCCAGTCGGCGTGCGCCATGACCGCTTGGTGGTGCTCGATGACGATGACCGACTTGCCGGAGTCGACGAGCCGGTCGAGCAGACCGAGCAGCTTCTCGACGTCGGCGAGGTGCAAACCACTGGTCGGTTCGTCGAGGACGTAGACGCTGCCTTTCTCGGCCATGTGGGTGGCAAGCTTGAGCCGCTGCCGCTCCCCGCCGGACAGCGTAGGCAGCGGCTGGCCGAGGCTGAGGTAGCCAAGCCCGACGTCGGCCAGGTGCGCCAGGATCTGGTGCGCCGCCGGAGTCTTCGCCTCACCGGCGCTGAAGAACTCACCGGCCTCCATGACCGACATGGCGAGCACCTCGCTGATGTCCTTGCCGCCGAAGGTGTAGTCGAGCACCTCGGCCTGGAACCGCTTTCCGTCGCACTCCTCGCAGGTGGTGGCGACGCCGGCCATGATCGCCAGGTCGGTGTAGATGACGCCGGCGCCATTGCAGGTGGGGCAGGCGCCCTCGGAGTTGGCGCTGAACAGTGCCGCCTTCACGCCGTTGGCCTTCGCGAACGCCTTGCGGATCGGTTCGAGCAGTCCGGTGTACGTTGCCGGGTTGCTGCGCCGCGAGCCCTTGATCGCTCCCTGGTCGATCGACACCACCCCGTCCCGGCCCGACACCGAGCCGCCGATCAGGGAGCTCTTTCCTGACCCGGCCACGCCGGTGAGTACCACCAGCGCGCCGAGCGGAATGTCGACATCGACGTCCCGTAGGTTGTGGGTGCTTGCGCCGCGCACCTCCAGCACCCCCGACGGCGTCCGCACCGACGGCTTCAGGGCGGCGCGGTCGTCCAGATGCCGCCCGGTGATCGTGCCACTGGCGCGCAGTCCCTCGACGGTGCCCTCGAACACCACCTCGCCACCGGCGGTGCCAGCGCCGGGGCCGAGGTCGACGACGTGTTCGGCGATCGCGATCGCCTCCGGCTTGTGCTCCACCACCAGCACGGTGTTGCCCTTGTCCCGCAGCCGCAGCAGCAGTTGGTTCATCCGCTGGATGTCATGGGGGTGCAGCCCGATCGTCGGCTCGTCGAAGACGTAGGTGACGTCGGTGAGCGACGACCCGAGGTGGCGGATCATCTTGGTGCGCTGCGCCTCGCCGCCCGAGAGTGTGCCCGACGGGCGTTCGAGACTGAGGTAGCCGAGCCCGATGTGCACGAACGAGTCGAGGGCCTCCCCCAGCGACGCCAGCAGCGGCCCGACGGACGGTCCGTCCAGCCCCCGCACCCAGTCAGCGAGGTCGCTGATCTGCATCGCGCAGGCATCGGCGATGTTGATCCCCTTGATCTTCGACGACCGGGCCGCCGCGCTGAGCCGGGTGCCGAGGCACTCGGGACAGGCGGTGAAGGTGATCGCCCGCTCCACGAAGGCGCGGACGTGTGGCTGCATCGACTCCGGCTCCTTGGAGAGCATCGACTTCTGGATCTTCGGGATCAGGCCCTCATACGTCAGGTTGATGCCCCCGACCTTGATCTTGGTCGGCTCCTTGTAGAGCAGGTCGTGCCGCTCCTTCTTGGTGTACCTGCGGATCGGCTTGTCCATGTCGAAGAAGCCCGAGCCGCTGAAGATTCGGCCGTACCAGCCATCCATGCTGTATCCGGGGATGGTCAGCGCACCGTCGCCCAGCGACTTGCTGTCGTCGTACAGTGCAGACAGGTCGAAGTCGGTGACCGAGCCCCGTCCCTCGCAGCGCGGACACATACCGCCGGTGATGCTGAAACTGCGACGCTCCTTCACGGTCCGTCCGGCGCGCTCCACGGTGACGGCACCCGCTCCACTGATTGAGGCGACGTTGAACGAGAACGCCTGAGGCGAACCAATGTGCGGCTGCCCGAGTCGGCTGAAGACGATCCGCAGCATCGCGTTCGCGTCGGTGGCGGTGCCGACGGTGGAGCGAGGGTTGGAGCCCATTCGCTCCTGGTCGACGATGATCGTAGTCGTCAGCCCCTCGAGTACGTCGACGTCGGGCCGGGCCAGCGTCGGCATGAAGCCCTGCACGAAGGCGCTGAAGGTCTCGTTGATCATCCGCTGAGACTCCGCGGCGATCGTGCCGAACACCAGCGAGCTCTTGCCCGAGCCGGAGACGCCGGTGAACACCGTCAGCCGGCGCTTGGGGATCTCGACGCTGATGTCCTTGAGGTTGTTCACGCGCGCGCCCTGAACGCAGATCAGATCGTGGCTGTCGGCAAGGTGCAGCGCCGTCGACTTCGTGTCCGTCCTCGTGGCCTTGCTCATCGTGTCTCCATCTGTGAAGCGGGCTGGTCGACGCTCGGTTTCACGTCGACGCTGAGCGCGGGGGCGGGGGGTCGGCAGTCATCGGTCCTGAAGCATCCCGAGGACGTTGCCATCGGGGTCGGTGACGGTGGCCAGCGAGCGGCCGCCGCCGACGTCGTGCGGGGGCTCCTTCACGATGGCACCCGCGGCGGTCACCTTGGCCAGCTTCGCCTCGAGGTCCGGCACGTGCCAGTGGGCCACCGGTGAGCTCATGCCCTGTGGTCCACCGCCCGGCACCAGCCCGATGTGCTGGCCCGCCGACTCGAAGCCGACGTAAGAGGGCTCGTCCGTCTGCGGCGGTACGCCGAGTAGGGCGGCGCACACCGCCTTCGTCGTCGCCAGGTCGGACATGAGACGCAGCAGGGTCTTGATTTCCTGGGTGGAAGAGCCGGTCATGGTCACTCCTGAAGTCCTGGGTCTGGTCGGGATCTCTGGCTGGATGACGAGTGATGGTTCGGCAATTGACACCTGTTACGCGACGCACGACGTGATCCCCGTCGCCGGTTGGATCGTGGGCGGCATACCCGATCATGGCGGTGATCGCCGTTCGGCTCAACGCAACTCCTGGATGCGGATCAAGTTGCCCGCAGGGTCGCGGACGGCGCAGTCGCGAACGCCATACGGCTGCTCGATGGGCTCCTGGACGACGTCAGCGTCGCTGGCCTGCACCCGATCGAAGGTGCCGTCGAGGTCGGCGGTGGCCAGGAGGATGACGGCGTAGTTGCCCTTGGCCATCATCTCGAGGATGGTGCGGCGCTCGTCGTCGGTGATGCCGGGGTCGGCGGCTGGCGGATGCAGGACGATGGACGTGCCGGGCTGGTCGACGGGGCCGACGGTGATCCAGCGCATCCCGTCGTATCCGACGTCGTTGCGGACCTCGAAGCCGAGGGTGTCGCGGTAGAAGGCCAGGGATGCATCCGGGTCGTCGTGCGGCAGGACGCTCGCGTGAATGGTGATGTCCATGGCAGTCACGCTAGCTGCGGCCGGTGCCCCCCGCTTCTCGATTCCTGATCGGTCTCGTCACCTGTTTCGCGACGCACGACGGGATCCCCGACGTCGCGCTCGCCGCGAGGCGCCGGTAGCTGCTGGGCGGCATACCGACCAGCTCGGTGAAGCGAGTGCTGAAGGTGCCCAACGACGAGCAGCCGATCGCGGAACAGACCTCGGTGACGCTGAGATCGCCACGACGCAGCACCGCCATCGCGCGCTCGATGCGCCGGGTCATCAGGTAGTAGTACGGCGACTCGCCGTAGGCGAGCCGGAACTCGCGGCTGAGGTGCCCTGCCGACATGTGCGCACCGCGGGCGAGCGCCTCGACGTCCAGCGGCAGCGCGTACTCCCGGTCGATCCGGTCACGGACGCGGCGCAGTCGCGCGAGATCGCGCTGATGCTGCGCCGCGGCGGGTCTGTTGGTCACCTGCGAGATCGTGCCACGTTGCGCCGGAGGTGCCCGGCGCCCCCGGCGTCCCACGCCATTCCGCATCCGCTCTGGCCAGGTCCGCCCCGCTCACGTCCTCGACGTGATGGGGTCGGCGACGCTCTCTGGTCCCATGTCAAATGCCGGAAATGAGGATGCACCAGATTCGGTCCCCTTACTCGGCCTCGGTGAAGGCCTCTGGGTCGAAGTACGCTCGGTCTCGTAGCGGCCGATGCTGATGGTGCGCCCGGCCTTCGCGGTCGTGCACTCGGCGACCAACGGGCGACCAGCGCAGGCGCCGGCGAAGGCCGCGGTACCACCGCCGGTCTTGTCGGTTTGGATGGGGACGGTGACATCGGGCGGGCAGGTCACGGTGCCGGCCCCCAGGTCGA